>NZ_BADB01000513.1:0-1940 GCF_000333415.1 Microbacterium sp. B24
CGCTGCGCTGCGCTGCGCGGTCCAGACGCCCTCGCCGTCCGACGAGGTGGCCGTCACGGTGAACGACGTGAGGTTCTGCATCGCGGTGGGAATGGCGATGGGGGTGCGGAGCGCACCGCCCTGGCAGACGATGTCCTGCTGCGTTCCGACGGTCGAGTTTCCCGCGACGTAGCTGAGCGCGAACTCGGCGCGGGCGGCGCCGATGCAGCGCAGTTCCACCGCGCGGAATGCTGTCGCAGGGGAGAACTGGAGGGTCACGCCGCCCGCAGCCGCGGCCGTGATCGGGCCGGATGCGGCGGTGTCCGACGCCGCGCCGACGATCGAGGTCGACCATGCGCTCCACGCGGCGCGGTCGGCATCCGACGGACCGGTGCTGCAGCCGGCGAGGGCGAGGGCGACCAGACAGGCCGCTCCCGCCGCGCGGATCGGACGTGAGCGGGCCGGGCGCATGATCAGGAGATCGTGAGCAGCTGGTGGCCCGCGGACACGGTGGTGCCGGGGTCGGCGTTGATCGCGCCCACGACACCGTCCTTGTGCGCCGGGATCGGCTGCTCCATCTTCATGGCCTCCAGGACGACCACCAGATCGCCCTTGACGACCGACTGCCCTTCTTCGACCGCGACCTTGACGACCGTCGCCTGCATCGGCGACGTGACCGCGTCGCCGGACGCACCGCTGACCGAGGAGGCCGTGTGCGAGCGGCGCGAGGGCGGCGCCACGACCGGGCGACCGATCTTGGCCGGGGCCAGGGCGATGCGGTCCGGCAGGCTCACCTCGAGGCGCTTGCCCGACACCTCGACGACCACCGTGTGGCGCGGCTCCGCCTCGGCCGGGGCCTCGGCCTCGCCGTCCCACGGCGCGATGTCGTTGACGAACTCGGTCTCGATCCAGCGCGTGAAGACGCCGAAGTGGCCGTCCTCCGCCGTGAACGCGGGATCGCGCACGACCTTGCGGTGGAAGGGCAGGACGGTGGGCATGCCTGCGACCTCGAACTCGTCGAGTGCGCGCCGCGAGCGCTCCAGGGCCTCGGCGCGATCACGTCCGGTGACGATGAGCTTGCCCAGCAGCGAGTCGAACGCGCCGGAGACGCTGTCGCCGGCGGTGACGCCGGAGTCCAGACGGATGCCGGGGCCGCCGAACGTCTTGAACTGGTGGATGCGCCCGGGCTGGGGGAGGAAGCCGCGACCCGGGTCTTCGCCGTTGATACGGAACTCGATCGAGTGGCCGAGAGGCTCGGGGTCGTCGTAGTCGAGGGTGCCCCCCTCGGCCAGGCGGAACTGCTCGCGCACCAGGTCGATGCCCGTGACCTCCTCGGAGACGGGGTGCTCGACCTGCAGCCGCGTGTTCACCTCGAGGAAGGAGATGGTGCCATCGGCGCCGATGAGGAACTCGCACGTGCCCGCCCCGACGTAGCCGACCTCGCGGAGGATCGCCTTCGACGACGCGTAGAGCGTCTCCTTCTGCGCCGCGGTCAGGAACGGCGCCGGCGCCTCTTCGACCAGCTTCTGGTGGCGTCGCTGCAGCGAGCAGTCGCGCGTCGAGACGACGACGACGTTGCCCTCGGCATCCGCGAGGCACTGCGTCTCGACGTGGCGCGGCTTGTCGAGGTACTTCTCCACGAAGCACTCGCCGCGGCCGAAGGCCGCCACCGCCTCGCGAGTGGCCGATTCGAACATCTCGGCGACCTCGCCGAGTTCGCGGGCCACCTTGAGACCGCGTCCGCCGCCGCCGTAGGCGGCCTTGATGGCGATCGGCAGACCGACCTGCTCGGCGAAGGCGACGACCTCATCGGCGCCCGCGACCGGCCCGGGCGTCCCGGGAGCGAGCGGAGCTCCCACCTTCTCGGCGACGTGGCGGGCCGTGACCTTGTCACCGAGAGCTTCGATCGCCTCGGGCGACGGGCCGATCCAGATCATGCCGGCGGCGGTGACGGCGCGGGC
>NZ_BADB01000512.1:0-265 GCF_000333415.1 Microbacterium sp. B24
AGCTCGGTCCCGGGGATCCTCTAGAGTCGCTTTCGCCGTCGCGGATGCGCATCTCGGCATTCCCGGCATCGTCGACCTGTCCGTACGTCACTGGATCTCCGACGGCCTGCTCGCCGTCTTCTTCTTCATCGCCGCGGTCGAGCTGCAGTTCGAGCTGACCAGCGGTCAGCTGGCCTCCCCACGACGTGCCGTCCTGCCCGCCATCGCCGCGGCCGGCGGCGTGATCGTACCCGTGGTGCTATACGTGCTGATCGCCGGCGGGGAG
>NZ_BADB01000511.1:0-1278 GCF_000333415.1 Microbacterium sp. B24
GGACCTTTCCCTGCCTGCTCGACCTCGACGGGCCGATCATGCCCAACTGGGCGTGGGCCGGCTACCTGCAGCCGCTGGGCATCGACACGAAGATCACCGATGCGCTGCTGCCGACCGCCGTCGGAAAGTGGGACGGGCAGATCTACTCCGCCGGCTACTGGGATGCCGCGCTGTCGATCTTCGCCCGGAAGTCGGTGCTGGAGAAGAACGGCATCCGCATCCCGACCGTCGACAAGCCGTGGACGAAGGACGAATTCGGCGCGGTCCTGGCGACGTTGAAGGCCGCCGGCTACGACACCCCGATCGACATCGGCGCCGAGGACAAGGGCGAGTGGTGGCCCTACGCGTACTCGCCGTTCCTGCAGAGCTTCGGCGGCGATCTCATCGACCGCTCCACCATGCTCACCGCCGACGGCGCGCTCAACGGCAGCGACGCGGTGGCGTGGGGTACGTGGTTCCAGAACCTGTTCAAGGACGGCTACGCCAACGCGAACGGCACGGTCGGCAACCAGGAGTTCGTCGACAACAAGGTGGCTCTCAGCTACACGGGCGTGTGGAACGCGCTCGCGTCGGTCGACGCCGTCGGCGACGACCTCGCGATCCTGCCTCCGCCGGACCTCGGCACCGGCCCGAAGATCGGCGGCGGATCCTGGCAGTGGGCCATCTCCAAGGGATGCAACGACGCCGACGGCGCGCGCAAGTACCTCGAGTTCAGCTTCCAGGACAAGTACATCACCCAGTTCGCCGACCAGCAGATCGTCATTCCCGCGACCGACTCCGCCGCGCAGGCGTCGAAGTACTTCAACGACAAGGGCGTCCTGCGTCCGTTCGTCGAGCTCTCGCAGAAGTTCGCCGTTCTGCGACCGGAGACGCCGGCCTATGCCGTCATCTCGACCACGTTCGAGACTGCGGCGAAAGACATCATGAACGGCGCTGACGTCAAGACCTCGCTCGACCAGGCGGTCAGCGAGATCGACGCCAACATCTCGTCCAACGACGGGTACGGCTTCAAGAAGTGAGCCTGGGCGGGTGGGGCGCTCACACGTCCCACCCGCTCCGCTCGACGACCTCGAAAGAGTCACCATGACTGTCACCCCTGCCACGATCGTGGCCGAGAAGCCGCGCCGCGCCCTCAGCCGGTTCCGGTCCATCCGCGGACGCGAGACCTGGGCGGGCCTGGCGATGATCGCTCCCGCCGGCATCCTCCTCGTCCTGTTCCTCGTCATCCCCGTGCTGCTCGCGTTCGGGCTCTCGTTCACGACGCACGCCTCATCTCGC
>NZ_BADB01000510.1:0-4409 GCF_000333415.1 Microbacterium sp. B24
ACGATCGTGGTCAGAGCTTCACCAAGGGCGAGTGGGGATCGTTCTCGAGGACTTCGTCGCGACCCAGCGCCACCCCGGCATGGACTGGCTGTTCGTCGAGACCCCGTGGAACTCCAACGCGCTCCAGGACTTCCAAGTCGACGAGATCTCGCTCGTCAAGATCTCGGACGCTCCGGCCGGCCCCGGCTTCACCTCGCTGGAGAAGGTGCAGACCAAGCCGATCGGTGACCACAACCCGCTGGTGGGCCACAAGTTCGGCGCCGACCCGCACCACCTCATCTACAACGGTCGCCTCTACATCTACTCGACCAACGACACCCGCGCGGAGGGACGCGTGTTCGCCCGCAACGAGTTCTTCAAGTACTCCAACATCGCCTACGGGCTGCTCGGTCTTGTGGTCGAGGCGGCATCCGGCGTCGATTACGACGAGTTCACCCGTGCGCACATCTGCGCTCCGCTCGGGCTCGAGCGGTCGGGTTCGGAATGGCAGGCCGCCCGCGAAGCGGAGTATGCCGCGGGTCACACCGCCCGTCTCGCAGACGGCGAGCGTCGCGTCATCGGTCACGTCGACACGCGGGCGCTCGCCGCGGCGACGGGATGGTTCTCCACCGCCGCCGAGACGACGGCCTACCTCAGCGCCCACCGCCTCGGTGACGAACGTCTCGTCTCCGACGACGCCAAGCGGCAGGCTCAGCACCCGCACTCGCGCATCGACATCGGCGGCGCGTTGCGCGACTACGGGCTGGGATTCGAACTGCACACCCTCGGCGGGCGGCGCCTGGTCGGCCACAGTGGCGGGTATCCCGGACACATCACGCGCACCTGGCTCGACCCGGACGAGGGTGTCTCCGTCAGCGTGTTCACGAATGCCATCGACGGACCCGCGGATCTTCTCGCCACCGGAGCGATGGCGCTGATCCACCTCGCGCTCAGCCACGCCGACGACGAAGAGCGGGCGGAGCTGCCGGAGGAACGGTTCGCGAGCCTCTGGAGCGTGCTGGACATCGCGCACCTCGGCGGTGCGACGTTTGCGCTGCACCCCGTCGCCGACGACCCGGCGCGCGGCGCCGAACGCGTCGAGATCGCCGCCGACGGGACGCTCCACCAGTCCCGGCGTGACGGCTTCGGCGCCACCGGCGAACCCGTCGAGGTGGCGCGAGCGGCCGACGGTGCGGTGGAATCGATCTCGTGGAGCGGCATGACCATGTGGCCTCATGCCGTGTTCACCGAGGCCATGGCGCTTCCCGATCCGGGGGCAGTGTTGGAGAGGATGTCGCTGTGAGCGAGGAGATCGACCGACCATCGGAGCCGTTGAGCGAGGAGGCGCGTACGTTCGTCGAGGACTTCGCCTTTTCCTGGGGCGCCGCCGGCAACCCCCGGATGGACGGGCGGGTGCTCGGCCTGCTGCTGATCGTCGACCGGCCGTTCCTGTCGTCCGCTCAGATCGCCGACCTGCTCGGGGCGAGCGCCGGCGCGGTGTCCATGTCCACGCGGGCCCTCGTGAGCCTCGGCTTCTTGAAGCCGCACTCGCTGCCCGGTGACCGCAACCGGTATTTCCGGGTGGAGGAAGACGTCTGGGGCAGCTTCCTGGCCGGTGAGCGCGATTATGCGCGCCGGGTGACATCGACGATCGAGTACGGTCTCGACATCCTGCCGGACGACGCCGCCGGCCCCCGCACCCGGTTGCAGAACGCGCGACGGTACATGATCTGGCTCATGGGCTATCACCGCAAGATGCTCGCCGACTGGCAGGCGTATCGTGACGCCGACATCGACGAGGACGTCGCGCCGTGACGCCGCTGCTCGATGTCCGCGATCTCACCGTCGACTTCGTCGTCGGCGGCGAGACGACCACAGCGGTGCGCGGTGTCTCCTTCGCCGTCGACCGCGGCGAGGTGCTCGCCCTCGTCGGCGAGTCCGGTTCGGGCAAGAGCGTCAGCGCGCTCTCGCTCGTGGGTCTGCTGCCGCGCAACGCCGTCGTCCGCGGCGAGGCGCTGCTCGACGGTGAGGATCTGTTCGCGATGACGCGCGCCCGACGCGAGGCGGTGCGGGGAACGCGCATCGGTGTCGTCTTCCAGGACCCCGGCAGCGCCCTGGACCCGGTCTTCTCCGTCGGGGCGCAGATCGAAGAGATGCTGATCGTGCACCGTCCGGACATGACCCGCGCAGAGCGTCGCGCCCGGGTGATCGAGCTGCTCGAGATGGTCGAGATCGCCGAACCGCACAAGCGCGTCTCCAGCTATCCGCACCAGCTGTCCGGGGGGCAGGCCCAGCGCGTCATGATCGCGATCGCGTTGGCGTGCGATCCCGAAGTGCTCATCGCGGACGAGCCCACGACGGCACTGGATGTCACCGTCCAGCGCGAGGTGCTCGACGTGCTCCGCCGCCTGCGGGAGCGCGTGGGCACCGCGATCATCATGATCACCCACGACATGGGTGTGGTGGCGGACATCGCCGATCGCGTCGTCGTGCTCCACGACGGCATGGTCGAGGAGGCCGCGGCGGTGCGCGAGCTGTTCTCCGCGCCGAATGCCGACTACACGCGCCGGCTGCTTGCGGCTGTGCCGCGTCTGGGAGCGCCCGAACGTCCGGACCCAGCCGGCAGCGCGATCGTCATCGATGTCGACCGACTTTCGGTCGTCTACGGACGGGGGCGCCACGCCGTGCACGCGGTGGACGACGTGTCACTCCAGGTACGGGAGGGTGAGATCGTCGCTCTCGCGGGCGAGTCGGGGTCGGGAAAGTCCACTATCGGGCGCTGCGCTCTCGGACTCACTCCCATCTCCTCCGGCACGGTGCGTATCGCCGACGTCGACCTCCGCGCTGCGCGCGGCCGCCGCGCCGTGGAGGTCAAGCGCCAGGTCGGCGTCGTCTTCCAGAACTCCACGGCGGCCCTGGATCCGCGGCGCACCATCGGCGAGGCCGTCGCCGAGCCCCTCCGCGTACACGCGGGTCTTCGCGGCGGTGCCCTCGAGGCGCGGGTCGGCGGGCTTCTGGATGCCGTGGGTCTACCGGCCGCGTGGCGCCGCAGGTACCCGCACGAACTGTCGGGAGGTCAGCGTCAGCGCGTCGCGATCGCGCGATCGATCGCGCTTCGCCCGCGTCTGCTGATCGCCGACGAACCGACCAGCGCGCTCGACGTCTCGGTACAGGCCACGGTGCTGGAGCTGCTGCGCGATCTGCAGCGCGACCTCCGGTTCGCCTGCCTGTTCATCAGTCATGACCTCGCGGTCGTCGACGAGCTGTGCGATCGCATCGTCGTCCTGCAGCACGGGTGCGTCGTCGAAGAGGGTCCGCGCACCCGTGTGCTGCGCGAGCCGCGGCATCCGTACACGCGGGCGCTGATCGCGGCGGCGCCGGTGCCCGATCCTGTCGCACAGGCCGAACGCCGCAGCGCCTGACAACCCTATTTCCTCCCGACGCTTGACGTGCGCGCCGCGGTAGGTCAATAATCGCTCCAGACGATAAATCGATTTATCACGAGGATGTGATGACATGGCTCGGGTGCGCATCTCCGATGTGGCGGCGGCGGCCGGAGTGTCGGTCACGACGGTGTCCCTCGTGCTCAACGATGTCGAGTCGCGTATCTCGCAGGAGACGCGCGACCGCGTCCGCGCGGCGGCGACCGCGGTCGGATACGAGCCCAGCGCTCTCGCGCGCGGGCTGCGCAGACAGCGCACCAAGACGGTGGGCCTGATCTCCGACCAGATCGCGACGACACCCTTCGCGGGGCGCATGCTCGCCGGCGCACAGGACGTCGCCCGCGCCAACGACCACCTCGTCTTCCTCGTCGACACCGGGTCGGACGCGGAGGTGGAGGACGCCGCCATCCGCGCTCTGACAGCGCAGCAGGTCGACGCGCTCATCTACGCCGCGATGTGGCATCGCGTCGTGCCTGCGGAGGTCAGCCTGCCCGCGGGCACCGTGCTGCTCGACTGCCGTCCCGAGGACGGCGTCGCCGGCTATCCCAGCGTCGTCCCCGACGACCGCGAGGGCGGGGTGGCGGCGACGCGCGAGCTCGTCGCCGCCGGTCACACCCGCATCGCCTACATCGACACGGCCGAGGACGCCACCCGACCCATCGCCGCCGACCTGCGTCTTCAGGGATACCGCGCGGTGCTCACCGAGGCCGGCATCGCGATCGACGACCGACTGCACGTGCACGGGGAGACCTCGCACCGCGGCGGTCGCGAGGCCGCGGACCGTCTTCTCGATCTGCCCGAGCAGCACCGCCCCACGGCGATCTTCTGCTTCAACGACCGCATGGCGACGGGCGCGTACACCGCGATCCATGCGCGCGGGCTGCGCATCCCGGGCGACATCTCGATCATCGGCTACGACGATCAGCAGTTCATCGCCGCCGAACAAGACCCTCCCTTGACCACTGTCGCGCTGCCCCATTACGAGAT
>NZ_BADB01000509.1:0-7151 GCF_000333415.1 Microbacterium sp. B24
AGCTCGGTACCGGGGATCCTCTAGAGTCCTTGTGTGTGAAGGGATGCCGGGCACCTCTGCCCGGGCAACAAAAAAACCTGGACTCGATGAAGGCCGAAGCAATCGGTGAGTCCAGGTTTCGCCCGCTTGCGCGGTAACGATCCAGGGATCTGCGATCAAGTTACCACAGGGTCGGGATCTGCGCCAGGGGCGACCTGAGCGCGCAGGCGTTCGACGTGGACGATGAGATACAGCAGCTCCTCGTCGGTGAGATCCGACCCGGTCGCGCCGTGCACGTAGGCCTTCACATGCTCGGCGATCTCGTACGAGCGCGGGTAGCTGTGCTTGGCGAACTCGAAGAACGATGTATCGCCGCTGGCCAGCATCGTGCGGCTCACGAGACGCTGCAGCAGGAACTGCACATGCAGGATGAAACGCGCGTAGTCGGGACCGTCGACGTCCAGGCGCACACCGAGCGACTGCTCGACGACCTCCACGACGTGCTGCACCCGGCGAAACAGCAGCGCGGCCGTGCCGTTCGGCTCGTCGCGAGTGGCATTGAGCAGATGCATCGTGAGGAACACGGCCTCTTCGGCGGGCAGTTCGCGCTCGAGGCTCGTGGCGATGGAGGTGGCCATGTGCTCGGCAGCCCCGAACTCGTGCGGGTGGAGCACGCGCAGCTCGGGCATGGATGCCGTCGTGATCCGCATGCCCTTGTCGAGGCGCTCGATCACGTAGGCGACGTGGTCGATCACGGCAATGGTGAACCGTCGCCCGAGGTCGCGTCCGAGTCGGCGCTCGGCCTCGTCGACCGCCCGCGTGGCCGCCTCGACGATCGGATACGGCACGTCGGCCAGCAGACGCCGTTCGCGCTCGCCGTCGGCGCCGTTGTCGAGGATGAACGTCTTCTCGACCTTGGCCGGATCGAGGACGTCATCGGGCTTGAGCCCGAACGCGAGGCCGCGTCCCATGAGAACCCGCTCGCGCCCCGACTCGTCGATGGCGATCACGACGTTGTTGTTGAGCACCTTGTGCACCGGGACGGCGTGCGACGCGGGGGTGCGCCGAGCGGATGCCGCGGCGTCGGGGGTGCTCATGGGGAGAAGTCTAGAAGCCGCCCGAGGGAGGACTCCGTCGATTTCGTCGTTGTAAAGGTTTCATTACGTACTGAAAGTTCGAAAGATTTAACCCCTACTGTGTGGGTATCTCGCCGGTCCTGCTCCTCGCCGGTGAGGCGCAGCACCTCACCCGTCCCGCAACCCGCAATGAGGAAACCATGAAGAAGAGGCTCTTGGCTGCAGCGGCCACGGTGGTCGCCGCCGCCCTCGCCCTGTCCGCGTGCAGCGCGACATCGTCCGATTCCGGCGCTGATCAGAAGAAGGAGATCCGCGTCGCCTCCACCGATCCGCAGTTGATCATTCCCGGACGTCAATCCGTGGCGTACGACGTGAACATGGCGGTCTGGTCCCCGCTGGCGTTCCTGAACTCCGACGGATCACTCGACTACGTCCAGGCGCAGTCGATCGAGTCGCCGGACGCGACGACCTGGACCGTGAAGCTCCGTGACGGCTGGACCTTCCAGGACGGCACGCCGGTCACCGCGCAGAGCTACGTGGACTCGTGGAATGCGGTCGCTTACGGCCCGAACGCCTTCGAGAACTCGGGCCAGCTGGCCAACATCGTCGGCTACGCCGACCTCAACCCGAAGTCCGGGACGCCGGCCACCGACAAGATGTCGGGCCTGAAGGTCGTCGACACCGATACCTTCACCGTCACGCTGATCGGGCCCGACAGCCAGTTCCCCCTCCAGGTGACGCAGGCGCAGACCGCGATGTATCCGATGCCCGCATCCGCGTTCACGGACTTCACGGCCTACAACAAGCATCCCGTCGGCAACGGCCCGTTCCAGTTCGCGCAGGACTACGTCGAGAACGAGCCGATCGTGCTCGACACCTACTCGGATTATAAGGGCGACAAGCCGACCATCGATCGCATTACCTTCGTCCCCTACACCGACAGCGAGACGGCGTACACCGATGTCCTCGCCGGCAACCTGGATGTGGCCGGAGTCCCGGCATCCAAGCTCACGCAGGCCTCGACGGACTTCGGACAGCGTCTCTACTCGTTCGCTGCGCCCGGCATCTCCTTCCTCGGTCTGCCGCTGTGGAACGCCGCCTATCAGGACGAGCGCGTACGCCAGGCCATCTCGATGGCGATCGACCGGCAGGCGATCATCGACGTGATCTACGGGGGCACCTATGACCCCGCGACGGCGTGGACGCCCGCGATCGAGCCCGGCACGCCGACCGGCATCTGCGGTCAGTACTGCACGTTCGATCCCACGGCGGCCAAGGCGCTGCTCGCGCAGGCCGGCGGCTTCAGCGGCCCCATGGAGATCTACTACCCGGGAGGCAGCGGTCTCGACCCGCTGTACCAGGCGATCGCGAACCAGCTGCGACAGAACCTCGGCATCGATGCGACCGCGAAGCCCAGCGCTGACTGGGCGGAGTTCCTGCAGAACCGCAACGACCAGAACATCACCGGTCCCTTCTTCTCGCGCTGGGGCGCCCTCTACCCCAGCCAGCAGGCGACGCTGCGCGTGTTCTTCATCAAGGGCGGCGGCTGCAACAACTGCATCCCGTGGTACAGCGACGAGGTGGCCTCCGCGATGACGGCGGCCGACGGCGACCTGTCGACGGACGGATCCGCGTACGCCTCGGTGCAGCAGATCATCCAGAAGAACTTCCCTGCAGTGCCGCTGTTCTTCGAGAAGTACTCGTACGTCACCTCTCCGCGAGTCGCCGAACTCGTGACATCTCCGGTAGGCAACCCCACCTACCGATCGATCGTCCTCTCGAAGTGACGATCGGGGTGCGGAGCGTCCACCCCCCCGCCGGACGCTCCGCACCCGCCCCTGACCCCGCCGACCGTGCAGGAGAGCACGTCATGCCCTTCCCCTCCCTCGCCGACCTCGCCACGAGCGGTGTGCCGGCCGATGGCTTTCCCACCGTCGACGAGCTGCGCGACGACCTGATGGAGCTCAGTCGCGCTCACCCCGATCGCATCACGGCATCCGTCATCGGACGATCCCGGCTCGGCGATCCGATCCACCTCTTCACGATCGTCGGCGGGGAGCGCAGCGTGGTGGTGGCAGCGGGCGTGCATCCGAACGAACCGATCGGCTTTCGCACTGTCCAGCACCTGGCACGCGTGCTGATCGCCGACCCCGATACGTTCGGATTCGACGCGACCTGGCACCTCGTTCCCTGCATCGACCCCGACGGCACCCGGCTGAACGAAGGATGGTTCGCGGCGCCGCTGCGTCGCGACGACTACTATCGCGGCTTCTACCGCCCGGCCCCCGACGAGCAGGTCGAGTGGTCGTTTCCGTTCTCGTACCGCGGGTTCGGCTTCGACGCGCCGATCCCGGAGACGTCCGCACTGATGGAGCTGTTCGATCGCGTGCGTCCGGACGTCTTCGTCGGACTGCACAATGGCGAGTTCGGCGGCGTGTACTTCTACACGAACGAGGCCGACGCCGTGCTCGCCCGTGAACTCAGCGCCATCCCGGCGCGTTTCGGGCTTCCCCTCGACGTCGGCGAGCCCGAGATCGCCGGGCTCGACCTGCTCGCCGATGCGGTGTTCCGAGCTCCGCTCACCCGCGAGCAGATCGACCGGCGCATCGCTCTCGGACTCGCCGAACCGCGCGCGGGTGGCGCGGGCACCGCGGATTACCTGGAGAGATTCGGTACGACGACGATGATCGCCGAACTGCCGTACTGGTGTCATCCGGATGCCGCCGACACGACCGACACCGGCACCTCATACCGAGCGGTGCTCACCGCGAAGGCCGCCGCGCTGGAGGAGTTGCACGACGTGATGACCGGCATCCTGGACGGCGTGCGCGGCGACATGACGATCGACTCGCCGTTCCGCCGCGCGAGCGAGGCGTTCGCTCCGGGGATGGGCAGCGTCGCCGCGGCCGAGCGGGTGCGCATCGCCAGCCCCGAGACCGACCGGCCGGCCACGGTGGCCGAGGTGTTCGGCAACGCGGAGGTGGTGCGCACCTTCCGGCTGCGCTTCGGCGGCATCCTGCGGCGAGCGCTGGCTGCAGAGGTGCACGCTGGCACGGCGTCGCCGTCGGTACGCGCGGCGCTCACCGCCCTCACGGCGCGCTGGGAGGACTGGCTTGCGGCCGACCCGCACGCGCAGCTCGCCCCCGCGCCGCTGAACGCCCTCGTCGGCGTGCAGCTGGCCGCTCTCTTCGCCACCGTGCGCCGACGCGTCGCCGAGGACGCCGAGTGATCGCCGCGCGCCGCGTCGGTGGGCGCCTGCTCGAGTTCCTGATCGTCGTCGTGGGGGTGACCTTCATCATCTACGCGACCGTCTGGGCGCTGCCGGGCGATCCGATCGCGGCGCTGGGGGGAGACCGGCCGCTGCCGGCCAACGTCGTGGCGCAGCTTCGCGAGCAGTTCCACCTAGACGAGCCCCTCTGGCAGCAGTACCTCCGCTACCTCGGCGGACTGTTCACCGGGAACCTCGGCACGACCTTCAGCGGCGTGCCGGTCGCCGACCGCATGGCGTCGCGGTGGCCCGTGACGATCACGCTCGCCCTCACCGCTTGGGTGATCGAGGTCGTCCTCGGTGTCGCGTTGGGGCTGATCTCGGGCCTGCGCCGCGACGGCGCCATCGACCGCACGGTGCTGTTCGGCACCATCCTCGCCACCTCGGTCCCCGTCTTCGTGGTCGCCGTCAGCGCGCAGCTCGTCTTCGGTCTGCAGCTGGGCTGGTTTCCCATCGCGGGAACGGATGCCGGGTGGCCGGTGTCGTACCTGCTCCCGGCTTTCGTCATCGCCCTGTTCGGCCTGGCCTCCATCACCCGTCTGATGCGCGGCAGTGTCGTCGACTCGATGGAGTCCGACTTCGTCCGGACCCTGCGCGCGAAAGGCATGCCGCGCCGCCGCATTGTCGGCCTCCACGTCATGCGCAACTCCGTGGCGCCGGTGCTCACCTTCGTGGCGATCGACCTCGGGTTCCTCCTCGGCGGCGCCGTCGTCGTGGAGGGCATCTTCAACCTGCCCGGCATCGGACAGCTGCTCTTCGGAGCCATCCGCACGCACGAAGGGCCGACGATCGTCGGGGTCGGGACGACGCTGATCCTGATCTTCCTGGTGCTGAACGTGCTCGTCGATCTGCTCAACTCGCTGCTGGACCCCCGGAGTCGTCATGACTGAGACCGCTGTCGTCGCCCTCGAGCACATCACCGTCAGCAGAGGTGTCTGGGCGAGTCTGCGCCGGCGCGTCCTGTTCTGGCTGAGCGTCGTGATCCTCGCCGCACTCGCCGTGATCTCGCTTCTTCCGGCATCCATCGGTGGGCTGTTCGGCCAGCCCGACCCGCGCGCCTGCAACCTGCGTGACAGTGCCAAGCCGCCGAGCTCCGCGCACGTGTTCGGCACCGACCTGCAGGGGTGCGACGTCTACGCGAACGTCATCCACGGTACGCGGACATCGCTGTTCATCGGCCTCACCGCCACGGTGATCGCGCTTCTGGTCGCCGTGGTCGTCGGCACTCTGGCGGCGTACTACGGGGGCATCGCCGACACGATCATCTCCCGGCTGACCGACGTGTTCCTCGGTTTCCCGTTCATCCTCGGGGCCATCATCGTCCTCAACAGCGTGGGAGAGCGCACCCCTGTGATCGTGGCCGTCGTGCTGGCCGCGTTCAGCTGGCCGACCCTCGCCCGGCTCGTCCGCACGTCCGTGCGCACCGTTCGTCGCATGGACTACGTCAGCGCGGCGCGCGCGATGGGCATCTCTCACGCACGGACCCTCTTCACCCACGTCGTGCCGAACGCGCTCGGCCCGGTGCTCGCGATCACCTCGACGATGGTCGGCAGCATCATCGTCGCCGAGTCGACGCTGACCTTCCTCGGGGTGGGTCTGCGGGCCCCGTCGATCTCGTGGGGACTGCAGATGGCGAACGCCCAGTCGTACTTCGGCACCTCACCGCACATGCTCTTCTTCCCCGCCCTCTTCCTCAGCGTGACGGTGTTCGCGCTCATCACCCTCGGCGACATCCTCCGCGATGCGCTCGACCCGAAAGGACGTCGTCTGTGACCGTCACCGCCTCCGCCCCCGAGGACGCCGCCGCACCGCGCGCGAGCGCGCGACGCCGCGCCGTCGAGGATGCCGCACGGTACGCCGCCCGCTGGTTCGCCTTCGCCGGGGCGCAGCGGCAGGTTCCCGGCATCCAAGCGGCGATCCGTCTGGACGGCGAGCTCGTGCTCGACTTCGCGTGGGGAGTCGCCGACGCCGCGACCGGTGCTGCGCTGACCGGAGAGCACCTGTTCCGCATCGCGTCCCATTCGAAGACCTTCACGGCCACCGCCGTGCTGCAGCTGGCCGACCGCGGCGACCTCCGTCTGGATGACACGATCGCCGGCTGGATTCCCGAGCTCGTCGACACCGAGCTGGCGTCCGTCACGGTGCGGGAGCTGCTCGCTCACCAGGGCGGCGTGGTGCGCGACGGACGCGATGCCGACTACTGGCAGCGCGGGGGGCCCTTCCCCGATCGAGCGCGACTCGTGGAGATCTGCCGCGCGGAGGGACGCGTGTTCGCCCGCAACGAGTTCTTCAAGTACTCCAACATCGCCTACGGGCTGCTCGGTCTTGTGGTCGAGGCGGCATCCGGCGTCGATTACGACGAGTTCACCCGTGCGCACATCTGCGCTCCGCTCGGGCTCGAGCGGTCGGGTTCGGAATGGCAGGCCGCCCGCGAAGCGGAGTATGCCGCGGGTCACACCGCCCGTCTCGCAGACGGCGAGCGTCGCGTCATCGGTCACGTCGACACGCGGGCGCTCGCCGCGGCGACGGGATGGTTCTCCACCGCCGCCGAGACGACGGCCTACCTCAGCGCCCACCGCCTCGGTGACGAACGTCTCGTCTCCGACGACGCCAAGCG
Organism: Microbacterium sp. B24; assembly: GCF_000333415.1. NCBI lineage: Bacteria > Bacillati > Actinomycetota > Actinomycetes > Micrococcales > Microbacteriaceae > Microbacterium > Microbacterium sp. B24. The sequence continues at coordinate 6,941 of NZ_BADB01000509.1, forward strand.
GCAGGCTCAGCACCCGCACTCGCGCATCGACATCGGCGGCGCGTTGCGCGACTACGGGCTGGGATTCGAACTGCACACCCTCGGCGGGCGGCGCCTGGTCGGCCACAGTGGCGGGTATCCCGGACACATCACGCGCACCTGGCTCGACCCGGACGAGGGTGTCTCCGTCAGCGTGTTCACGAATGCCATCGACGGACCCGCGGTCTCTCGC
>NZ_BADB01000508.1:0-14041 GCF_000333415.1 Microbacterium sp. B24
TGCTGCGCGACGGTGCCCGGGAGGAGTCCGCGCGCGCCGCGAACTACGCACCCGTCGTCGGTGCCGACGGGAAGGCGGTCATCATCCGCGATGCCGTCACCGGCGAGGAGTTCCCCTTCACCGCCGACGTCGTCGTCAACACGAGCGGCCCCTGGACCGACATCACCAATGACGCTCTGGGCACCCCCACCCGATTCATGGGCGGCACGAAGGGCTCGCACATCGTCCTCGAGAATGCGGAGCTGCTGGAGGCGACCCGCGGCAACGAGATCTTCTTCGAGGCGGCCGACGGTCGGATCGTGCTGATCTACCCGCTCAAGGGCCGCGTCATGGTCGGAACGACCGACATCGACGCCGACCCGTCGACGCCGACCGTCTGCACCGACGACGAGATCTCGTACTTCTTCGACCTCATCGCACAGGTCTTCCCGCACATCGCGGTCGACCGCTCGCAGATCGTCTACACGTTCTCGGGCATACGCCCGCTGCCCCGGCACGACGACCTCGCGCCGGGCTTCGTGTCGCGCGACTACCGCATCGAGAAGGCGCGCCTGGGCGGTGCCGCCGGCGTTCCGGTGATGAGCCTGGTCGGCGGGAAGTGGACCACCTTCCGTGCCCTCGCCGAGCACCTGTCCACCGAGGTGCTCGCTGCGCTCGGGCGTCCGCGCCGGATCTCGACGCTCGATCTCGCCATCGGCGGCGGCGCCGGATACCCGCGCACCGACGCGGACCGCTCGCGCTGGCTCGAGGCCCATCGTGGAGCGCACAGCGCCGCGTTCGCCGATCGCATGCTGGAGCGCTACGGCACCTACGCGACCGAGATGCTCGGAACGCTGCCGGTCAACCAGCGCCCCCTCGAGCACGCCCCGGGCTACTCGGCGGAGGAGATCGCCTTCCTGGCCGAGCGCGAGGAGGTCGTCACGCTCATCGATCTGCTGCTGCGCCGCACGCACATCGCGTTCGTCGGCGGCGTGACCGCCGACACCCTCGCCGAGGTCGCGGAGGCGGCTGCCCCCGTGCTCGGGTGGGATGCCGATGCCATCCGAGCCCAGATCGACAACGCGGCCCGCGAGCTCCAGGAGCGGCACCGCATCGATGTGGAAACCTCCCACCTGGCGCCCTTGAGCGCATGAGAGGCAGGAGGAGCCGCTTCTAGAATCCGGCGCGGCCTGACGCCGGCATCCCCTTCAGGTCATCCTTCCCACCCGGCGGCGTCGCCGGGGGAACCTCTGCAGAAAGGTCAATGCTGACATGCACGACATCAATCTCGGGCTCTACTTCGTGTCAGAGCTCGTCGGGACGGCAATGCTGCTCCTGCTCGGCGGTGGCGTCGTCGCCAACGTCATCCTCGCCAAGTCGAAGGGCTTCGGCGGCGGGACGCTGATGATCAACTGGGGCTGGGGCCTCGCGGTGTTCGCGGGTGTGCTCGTCTCCTCCTACTCCGGTGCACAGCTGAACCCGGCCGTCTCCATCGCCCTGCTGATCGCCGGCAAGATCGGCGTCGCGCAGTTCTTCGTCGCGATCGCCGCGCAGCTGGTCGGCGCGTTCATCGGTGCAGTGCTCTGCTGGCTCGCCTACAAGCAGCACTTCGACGAGGAGCCCGACGCGGCCACCAAGCTCGGCGTCTTCTCCACCGGTCCCGCCATCCGCTCCTACGGCTGGAACCTGATCACGGAGGTCATCGGCACCTTCGTGCTCGTGTTCGTCATCTTCGCGTTCGCCGACTACGGCGACGTGCAGATCGGTGTTCCGGGTGCGCTCGGACCGCTCACCGCCGTGCCCGTCGCCCTCCTGGTGGTCGGCATCGGCGCCTCGCTCGGTGGCCCCACCGGCTACGCCATCAACCCGGCTCGTGACCTCGGACCCCGCATCGCCCACGCGATCCTCCCGATCAAGGGCAAGGGCTCCAGCGACTGGTCCTACGCCTGGGTGCCGGTCGTCGGCCCGCTGCTCGGTGGCACGATCGCCGCGCTCGCCGCTCCGGCGCTGCTGCACCTCGCGCACCTCTGATCCCGTTCCCGATCCTCACTACAGACACCTAGACAAGGACGTCCACTCATGAGCGACTACATCATCGCCCTCGACCAGGGCACCACCTCCAGCCGCGCGATCATCTTCGACAAGAAGGGCTCGATCATCTCCGTCGGACAGAAGGAGCACGAGCAGATCATGCCGCGCGCCGGCTGGGTCGAGCACGACCCGATCGAGATCCGCGACAACATGCGCGAGGTCATCGGCATCGCGCTCGGTCGCGCGAACCTGACGCGGCACGACATCGCCGCGGTCGGCATCACGAACCAGCGCGAGACCGCCGTCGTCTGGGACAAGAACACCGGCATCCCGGTGTACAACGCGATCGTCTGGCAGGACACCCGCACGCAGCCCATCGTCGACCGGCTCGCGGGCGATGCGGGAGTCGAGCGCTACAAGGACATCGTGGGTCTGCCGCTCGCGACCTACTTCTCGGGCACCAAGATCGTCTGGATCCTGGAGAACGTCGAGGGTGCGCGCGAGAAGGCCGAAGCCGGTGATCTGATCTTCGGCACGACCGACACGTGGGTGCTCTGGAACCTCACGGGCGGCCCCGACGGCGGCGTGCACGCGACCGACGTCACGAACGCGTCGCGGACGCTGTTCATGGACCTGAAGACCCTCGAGTGGCGCGACGACATCCTCGCCGACTTCGGTGTGCCGCGCTCGATGATGCCCGAGATCCGCTCCTCCAGCGAGGTCTACGGCGAGGCGCGCGACACGTCGCTCCTGCGCGAGACTCCGGTAGCCGGCATCCTCGGCGACCAGCAGGCGGCGACGTTCGGCCAGGCGGCGTTCGATGCCGGCGAGAGCAAGAACACCTACGGCACCGGCAACTTCCTGATCTTCCAGACCGGAACCGAGATCGTGAAGAGCGAGAACGGTCTGCTCACGACGGTCGGCTACAAGCTCGGCGACGGGCCCGCCCACTACGCCCTGGAGGGGTCGATCGCCGTCACCGGGTCGCTCATCCAGTGGCTGCGCGATCAGCTCGGCATCATCTCCTCCGCCCCCGAGGTGGAAGAGCTGGCCAAGAAGGTCGACGACAACGGCGGTGTCTACTTCGTGCCCGCCTTCTCGGGTCTGTTCGCACCGTACTGGCGTCCGGACGCCCGTGGTGCGATCGTCGGTCTCACCCGCTACGCGAACCGCAACCACATCGCCCGCGCTGCGCTGGAGGCCACCGCCTTCCAGACGCGCGAGGTGCTGGATGCCGTCAACGCGGACTCCGGTGTCGACCTCACCGAGCTCAAGGTCGACGGCGGCATGATCGCCAACGACACGCTGATGCAGTTCCAAGCCGACATCCTGGGCGTTCCGGTCGTGCGGCCGGTGGTCGCCGAGACCACCGCCCTCGGTGCGGCCTACGCGGCCGGTCTCGCGGTCGGGTTCTGGAACGACCTCGACGAGCTGCGGGCGAACTGGCAGGAAGACAAGCGCTGGACGCCGAACGACGACGTCGCCGAGCGCGAGCGTCAGCTGCGCCTGTGGAAGAAGGCCGTCACCAAGTCGATGGACTGGGTCGACGCCGACGTGAACTGATCTCGCTCAGCGCGATACCCGGATCGGGGTCGCAGACGGTCGCCTCTCGCGAGGCATGACGACCGTGTGCGACCCCGATCTCGCGTGCGGGGCGATCCCGTGGCGGCGGGGGCGCTCACGTCGCGTTCCAGAGGTCGCGGTAGAAGCTCATGCGCTCGGCATCCGCGTCGATGCCGTAGCCGTCGAGCAGGGCGCGCTCCCAACCCGGCCCGTAGTTCCATTCGGTGCTCATGGCGGCGACCGCGATGTCGGCCCACCGGTCGGCGACGCCGAGCGCCCCGAGGTCGACGTGTCCGCTCCAGCGCCCGTCGCCCCCGATGAGCGTGTTCGGGCAGCAGGCGTCGCCATGGCACACGACGAGCCGGTCGACGACGGGGCCCTCGGTGAGCGCGACGGGCAGGCGGATGCCGCGGCGGCGGGCCGCGGCGACGCGCGCCGGCACCGACCAGTCGAACGGACAGTCCGCGACCGGGAGGGCGTCGTGCAGGGCGCGCAACCCCGCGCCGACGGCGGCCACCGCAGTCGCCGGCTCGCCGACCCACCGCGGGTCGACCGCCGACAGGCCCGGCAGCGCGCGCGTCACGAGCCACTCGTGATCGCCGGCCTCACCGTGCGTGACGACCTCCGGCACCGGCGTGTACGCGCGCGCCCAGGCCAGACGTGCCGCCTCGGCGGCCATCGTGGTCTCGAGGGTGCGGGGCGCGTACTTGATGTAGCGGCCGTCGTCGGTACGGAAGGTCACTCCGCCGCTTGCGTTGCGCCAGACCGGTGCGAGCCCGGCACCCGCCGCGAGGCGCCGCACCGGGACCGGGACCGGAACGTGCTCGCTGGGGATGCTCACGGCATCCATCCTGCCCCTCGCGCCCGCGGCGGCGTCCGTGGTGAGATGAACTGTGCCTACCTCTGTCGCCCGCCGTGTCGGCGTGCTCACCGCTCTCGACGACACCGACGGGCCGGCCATCGCCCTCGGGGATGCTGCCGCGCGTCACGTCCGCCTACGCCCCGACGGCCTGCAGCCCGCGCTCGGGGACGCCCCCGCCGGCTTCGTACCCTGGGGGCAGGTGCGCGCGGTGGTCGCTGACGTGCCCGCGACGTGGTGGCCGCATCCCGCCGTCGGCGACACCCTCGTGCCGCTGATCGAGGGCATCTTCGGCGGCTCGTCGGGAGAGATCTCCGAGACGCCGACCTTTCCCGTTCGGGTTACCACCGACGACGGGGCGGTCGTGGAGTGGCGAGCGACGCCGCACTACCTCTCCGGCTATCGGCGGCGGGATGCCGCGTTGGCCCGGCGCCTCGTCGATCACCTGGTCGCCGTGCCGGAGGCACGCGTGCTGCTCGCCCGTCCCGACGATCTGCTGGCGCGGCTGGGGGAGATCCTCCGAGCACACTGAGGTGGCATATTGAGACCTAGTACCGCGTATGCTGGCACTCAGTAGCACGACCCGTCGCTGAGCGACGGGAGCAGTCCGGACTTCGAAGGAGAATCCATGGATATCGTCGGCGCATCCGCGCTCGTCACCGGCGGGGCCAGCGGCCTCGGCCTGGCTACCGCGAGACGCCTCGCCGATGCGGGCGCGCACGTCGTGATCGTCGACCTCCCCACCTCCGCCGGCACCGAGCGGGCTGCGGAACTCGGCGGCACCTTCGCGGCCGCCGACGTCACCGACCCGACGCAGATCGCTGCCGCCGTCGACGCCGCCGTGGCGCAGGCTCCGCTGCGGGTGGTCGTCAACTGCGCCGGTATCGCTCCGCCCGCCAAGGTGCTCGAGCGCGACGGGTCGCCGAGCGATCTCGCACACTTCGAGCGCATCGTGCGTGTCAACCTCGTGGGCACGTACAACGTCATCGGGCAGGCCTCCGCCGCCATCGCGAAGACGGAGCCCACCGACGGCGGCGACCGCGGCGTCATCGTCAACACGGCCTCGGTGGCGGCCTTCGACGGTCAGATCGGCCAGCCCGCCTACTCCGCGAGCAAGGGCGGTGTGCACGCGATGACGCTGCCGATCGCCCGCGAGCTCGCGCGCTACGGCATCCGGGTGGTCACCATCGCCCCCGGGATCATGGAGACCCCGATGCTCGCCGGTCTCCCGGAGGCCGCGCAGCACAGTCTCGGTCAGCAGGTTCCCTACCCGGCCCGCCTCGGAAGGCCGGACGAATACGCGAGCCTGGTCGCCGAGATCGTGCGCAACGGCTATCTCAACGGTGAGACCATCCGCCTCGACGGCGCCATCCGGATGGCGCCGAAGTGACCGCCTCGATCATCCACACCCGCGACGGCGCGCTCGCCCGGCTCACGTTCACCGGGCCGCGTCGCTGAACGCCATGGGCTTCGAGATGGGCAGGCTCTGGCGCGACCTCGCCCACGAGATCACGCCGATCCCGACGGTCGGCGCCATCGTGCTGGATGCCGCAGGCCCCGCCTTCTGCGCCGCGGGCGACGTCGTCGAGATGGCGGCCTCCGGCTCGAGCGGCGACGACATCACAGCGATGGCACGCGTGATCCACGACGGCATCCTCACGTTCGTCGACTCCGACATTCCGATCGTCGCGGCGGTGCAGGGCGCCGTCGCGGGTGGGGGACTCGGTCTGATGCTCACGGCCGACTACGTTGTCGCAGGGCCCCGGGCGCGCTTCGTGAGCAAGTACGCCAATATCGGCCTCACCCCCGATCTCGGCGTCTCGACGCTGCTTCCGGCGGCGGTGGGGCAGACCCGCGCGCTGCGGATGCTGCTCGATGACCTCACCATCGACGCGGCCACCGCGCTCGAGTGGGGTCTGGTCGCCGAGATCGCCGACGACCCGGGTGCACGTGCCGGCGAGCTGGCCCGATTCTGGCTCGACGGCGCGACCGCGGCCTTCGGTCAGGCCAAGCGCCTCGTCCGCGCCGGCGCGCGTCGCGCCTTCGCCGACAACCTCGACGACGAAGCCCGCACGATCGGCGCCAGCTTCGACACCCCGCAGGCGAAGGCCCGGGTCGCGGCGTTCGCCGCGGCATCCACCTCGCCCACCTCTGAAAAGGGACGCGCATGACTCTCGCCGGAAAGACCATCCTCATGTCGGGCGGCAGTCGTGGCATCGGCCTCGCGATCGCTCTGCGGGCGGCCCGCGACGGCGCCAACATCGCCCTCATGGCCAAGACCGACACCCCGCACCCCAAGCTCGCCGGCACCGTGCACAGCGCCGCGGCCGAGATCGAGGCGGCTGGCGGTCGGGCCCTGCCGATCGTCGGCGACGTGCGCAACGACGACGACATCACCGCTGCGGTGCTGAAGACCCACGGCGAGTTCGGGGGCATCGACATCGTCGTCAACAACGCCTCGGTGATCGACCTGTCCGGCTCGCTCGAGCTCGCCGCGAAGAAGTACGACCTCATGCAGGACGTCAACGTGCGCGGCACGTTCATGCTCAGCCGTGCCGCCGTGCCGATTCTGAAGGATGCCGAGAACCCGCACATCCTCTCGCTGTCGCCGCCCCTGAACATCACGCCGCGCTGGCTGGGTGCGCACACCGGCTACACCCTCGCCAAGTACGGCATGACGATGGCGACGCTGGGGATGGCTGCGGAGTTCGCGAAGGACGGCATCGCCGCCAATACCCTGTGGCCCGAGACGACGATCGCCACGGCCGCCGTGCAGTTCGCCCTCGGCGGCGACCGGATGATGAAGGTCAGCCGCACCCCCGAGGTCTACGCCGACGCGGCGTACGAAGTGCTCACGCGTCCGGCGCGCGAGTACACCGGTCAGACACTCATCGTCGAGCAGGTGCTGCGCGATGCCGGGGTGACGGACTTCTCCCGCTACGCGGCGACACCCGGCACGCCCGACCACGAGCTGTTCCCCGACATCTTCCTCTGAGCCCTGCGTTTCGACTCGTCGCTGCGCTCCTCGCTCAACGACCGGTGGTGTGACACCCGGTCTTTGAGCGAGCCGAGCGAGTCGAAACGCGGTGTCAGATCAGCCCGAGACGCGTCAGCGCGTTGCTGACGCCGTCCTCCAGCACGCCGGTGGTGACGAGGTCGGCCATCGCCTGCAGTTCGGGGTCGGCACCGCCCATCGCGACCGACGTGCCGACGACCTCGAACATCTCGACGTCGTTCCAGCTGTCGCCGATGCCGATGGCGTCGGCGGCATCCATCCCCAGCACGGCGAGCACCTCGGTGATCGCTGCGCCCTTGTTGACGCCCTGCTGGCAGATCTCGCCGTTCGAGCCGCCGGGCAGCGGGATGGAACCGGGGATCACGTGGAACTGCGGCCCCAGCTCGTCGGCGGCGCGGGTGAGCGTGTCGCTGGCCGTGCTGAGGAAGGTCGCCTTGACCACGGCATCGAGGTCGACCTCGTCCAGCGGCCGGTAGTGGTTGAGGAGGGCGACATCCTCCGAGGCGGCGGCCGCCGCGCGTTCGTCGACCGGGGGGTGGGTTCGCACGAAACGGCGGGCGTGCTCGAGCACGCCGGGGCTGACGTAGACGGTGCCGTCGGTCTGCAGGAAGTAGTGCGCACCGTGCTCTTCGAAGTACGCGATCATCCGGTCGACGAGGGGGCGCGGCATGAGGTGCGCGACGATCTGCTCGTCGCCGCGGACGGCGAAGGCGCCGCCGTTGGTGATGGCGCCGTCGACGGGGATGGCGCGCACCTTCGGGTTGATGTCGCCGGCCGAGCGACCCGTGCACAGGTACACCAGGTGACCGTTCGCGCGCGCGGCGGCGATCGCGACCGGCGTCGAGGCCGACATCTGGGCCCCGTGTTCGAGGATCGTCCCGTCGATGTCGATGAAGATGATGCGGCGGCGGGACGGGGATATCGACGAGGAGCTCACGGCATCCATTCTCCCGGGTGCGCCTGAACGTCCGGTGTCGCGACCGTCGCCGGCCCGAACCTCAGTGCTTCGGCCCGGTGACGAGCAGGATGCCGCCGAGCCCGATCATCATTCCGCCCCCGGTCGCGGTCAGCCGCTCGATGCGCTTCGGCGAGCGCGCGAACCACACGCGCGCCGCCGCGGCGGCGAGCACCCACATCGAATCGGACACGACCGCGAGCACCGCGAACACCAGGCCGAGCTCGAGGAGCTGCAGCGGCACCGCGCCGGCCTTCAGATCGACGAACTGCGGCAGCACCGCGACGAAGAAGGCGAGCGTCTTCGGATTGGTGACACCCACGACGAAGCCCTGCCAGAGCTGACGGGCGTGCCCGCGCGGCAGCCCGGTCAGATCGGGTGCCGCCGCGGCGCTCTTGCGGTGGCGGATCGCCTGGATGCCGAGGTAGACGAGGTACAGCGAGCCGACGACCTTGAGGATCGTGAACAGCACGATCGACTGCGCTACGAGGCCCCCGACCCCGACCGCGACGAGTGCGACGATCGGGATGAGCGCGAGGCTCACTCCGGCGACGCTCAGCAGTCCGCCGGTGCGCCCGAGCGCGAGGGTACGTCCGACCGAGAACAGCACCGCCGGGCCGGGGATGAGAATCAGCACCAGCGCCGTCAGCGTGAACGCGAGCAGGTTCTCCCAGGGCACCATGGCGTCAGTCTAGGGGCGCGGTGCGCCCCCTCCTCGCCCACGCCTCTCGCCCAGAGCGGCTACGGTGGCAGCGATGGCTCCCTCCGTAGACCTGCGCTCCGCACTCCGCGACCGTCCCCTCGTGCTCGACGGCGGTCTCGGCACGCTGCTCGAGTCGCGCGGCAATGACCTGAGCGGTCGCCTGTGGTCGGCGCGGCTGCTGCGCGACGACCCCGACGAGGTCCGTGCCGCCCACGCCGAGTTCGTGGATGCCGGCGCGGACGTGCTCGTCACGTCCTCGTATCAGCTCGCGTACGGCATCGGCATGGACGACGACGAGGTCGACGACCTGCTGCGCCGCAGCGTCGCGCTCGCGAAGGGCGCGGGCGATGCGTTCGTCGCGGCATCCGTGGGCCCGTTCGGGGCCGTCCGCGCCGACGGCAGCGAGTACACCGGCGCGTACGACGTCGACGTCGAGACGCTGCGCACCTTCCACCGCCGCCGGCTGGAGGTGCTGGCCGAGGCCGGGGCCGACGCCCTCGCCATCGAGACGATTCCGAGCCGACTCGAGGTGCAGGCGCTCGCCGCCGAGCTCGACCGTCTCGGCCGCCCCGACCTGCCGGTGTGGATCAGCCTCTCCGCAGCCAGCAGTGGCTTCGTGGGTGCGGATCTCGCCGCCGCGCTCGCCGACGCGGCCGAGGTCGCCGGTGTCGTCGCGGTGGGCGTCAACTGCTGCCCGCCCGAGGCCGTGGCACCCGCCCTCGCGGCTGTGCCATCGGGCGTTGCCGGCATCGCCTATCCGAACTCCGGTGAGCGCTGGGATGCCGAGGCCCGCACCTGGGTGGGCGAGGGGGGTGTGCCGACCGCGCTGGCGAGCGCGTGGATCGCGGCCGGGGCCCGACTCGTCGGCGGTTGCTGCCGCACGACTCCGGCGCATATCGCGGCGCTGGCGGCGTCGCTGCGCTGACGATCACCGCGCTGCGTCCGGCGCCTCGGGTCAGACCAGGCCGTTACGGAGGAACGCGAGGGAAAGGCCGTCCTCGTCGATCGCGGCGGTGACCTGATCGGCGAGCGCTTTCACGCCGTCGACCGCATTGCCCATCGCGACGGCGGTGCCGACCGCGGCGAACATCTCGACGTCGTTCCAGTTGTCGCCGATGCCGACCGCATCGCGTGCGTCGAGGTCGAGCTCGGCGAGCAGCGAGCGGATCGCGGCTCCCTTGTGCACGCCGCGGGGCGCGATCTCGCCCGAGGCCGCGAACGCGACCGGAATGGTGCCCCCGACGACCTCGAAGTCATCCGCCAGCTCGGTCAGCGCGCGCGCCGCGGCATCCTCGTCGTCGGTCACGAACACGAGCTTCGCGAGGAGCGTCGGATCGATCTCGTGCGGCTCGCGGAAGACCTTGCCGGGAAGGCCGGCGGCCCCGAACCTCTCGGCGAAGAGCGCGGACAGCTCCGCCGAGCCGAACAGCTGGTCGTACGACTGGAAGTATCCGTGCAGGTCGTTGTCGACCAGATAGCGCTGCAAGCGCGCGACCTCGTCGGGGGTGAACAGGGTGGCGGACACGATCCGCCCGCCGAGGCTGGCGAACGCGCCGCCGTTGGTCACGGCGCCGTCGAAGCCGATGTCCATGAGCTCGTCGTGCAGTTCCGCCGTGCCGCGCCCCGTGCTCAGGAACACCAGGTGTCCCCGAGCACGGGCGGCGCGGATCGCCTCCACCGCGGTGGGCGGGATGTGCCGGCCGCCGTGCATGATCGTCCCGTCGACGTCCAGGAAGATCGCACGTGTCCGGGCGGAGCCGACCGTCGCGGAGGAGGGGCGGGTCATACGGTCAAGGCTCCGCCGTTGGTGCGGATCACGTCGGCGTACCAGTGGAAGGACTTCTTCTTGTAGCGATCGAGGGTGCCCGACCCGTCGTCGTTGCGGTCGACGTAGATGAAGCCGTATCGCTTGCTGAGCTGGGCGGTGGATGCCGAGACCAGGTCGATGCATCCCCAGGAGGTGTAGCCCAGCACGTTCACGCCGTCGGCGATCGCCTCCCCGACCTGCACGAGGTGGTCGTTCAGATACGCGATCCGGTAGTCGTCGACGACCGTCTTCACGCCGTCGATCTCGACGAGCTCATCCTTCGCGCCCAGGCCGTTCTCCACGATGAACAGCGGCTTCTGCCACCGGTCCCAGAACTGGTTCAGCACCAGGCGCAGGCCGACCGGGTCGATCTGCCAGCCCCACTCGCTCGCCTCCAGCGTCGGGTTCGGCACGCCGCCCATGATGTTGCCCTCGCCCGTCACCTTCTTCGCGGGGTCGGCCGTGGCGGCGACGGACATGTAGTAGCTGAATGAGACGAAGTCGACGGTGTTCTGCAGATCCTCGCGATCCTGCTCCGTGATCTCGAGCTCGATGCCCTTCTCGCGAAGAGTCCGCAGGAAGTACCCGGGGTAGGCGCCGCGGGTGTGCACGTCGCCGTAGACCAGGTTGGAGTGATCGAAGGCCATGACCTCCCGTGCGTCGGCCGGTGAGGGCGTCAGCGGGTAGACCGGCATCGACAGCACCATGCACCCGATCTGGGCGTTCGGGGCGACCTCCCGTGCGATCCGGGTGGCCCGCGCCGAGGCGACGAGCTCGTGATGCATGGCCTGGTAGAGGGTCTGTGCGCTGAGCTGATCCTTCGGGGTGTTGATGCCGCCCGACATGAACGGCGCGTGCAGCAGCGAGTTGATCTCGTTGAAGGTCAGCCAGTACTTCACCCGGGCGCCGAAACGCTCGAAGAGGGTACGGGCGTAGCGCTCGTAGAAGCCGATGAGCCGGCGGTCGGTCCATCCGTCGTAGGTCTCGGCGAGATGCAGCGGCGTCTCGTAGTGCGAGATCGTGACGAGCGGCTCGATGCCGTGCTTCTCGAGCTCGTCGAGCAGGCGGTCGTAGAACGCCAGACCCTCCTCGTTGGGCTCCGTTTCGTCGCCCTTCGGGAAGATGCGGCTCCATGCGATCGAGAACCGGTACGTCGTGAAGCCCATCTCCGCGAACAGTGCGATGTCTTCGGCGTAGCGGTGATAGTGGTCGATGCCGACCAGCTTGAGGTTGTCGTCGGTGGGGCCCGCGGTGCGCGGGCCGACGATGCCGTGGGGCATGACGTCCTGGACCGACAGGCCCTTGCCCCCCTCGCGGTAGGCGCCCTCCAGCTGGTTGGCGGCGGTGGCACCGCCCCAGAGGAAACCCTCGGGGAAGGCGGGTGCGGTGGTGCTCATGATGATTCTCCTTGTGTCCGCGGTCACTTCGTCGCGGCGACCGAGTCGACCGACACGGCGGTGAACAGGGGCTCACCGTGGGCGATCGGGCCGGACGCGGCATCTGCGATGGCGGGGTACAGGTCGGGGTTGGTCACGATGACGGGGGTGGTGAGGTCGTAGCCGGCCTTCTCGATGGCGTCACCGTCGAACTCGACGAGCAGATCGCCGGCGGCCACCTGCTGTCCGGCGGCCACCTTCACGGAGAAGTGGGCGCCGCCGAGCTTCACGGTGTCCAGGCCGATGTGGATCAGCACCTCGGTACCGTCGGCGTGACGCAGACCGAACGCATGACCGGTCGGGAAGGCGGCGACGACGGTGCCCGCGAACGGCGCGTAGACGGCGCCGGAGCGCGGCTGGATCGCGACGCCCTGGCCGAGCGCGCCGTCGGCGAAGGCTGCATCGGCCACCTCGTTCAGCGCGATGACGGTGCCGTCGACGGGGGCGAGCACCGTGACGTCGTTCGCGGCGACCGGGACGGCGGCGGGTGCGGCGTCGTCGGCGGGCTCCTTGAATCCGACGATCACCACGAGCGCGAACGGCAGCACGATCGCGACGAGCAGGCCGAGACCGAGCATCACCATGTTGCCGTTGCCGAGCAGGGCGGTGATGGCGAGACCGGAGGGGACGACGAACGCCTTGGAGAAGACACCGCCCAGCGCGATGATCGCGCCGCCGAGGGCGCCGCCGGCGACGCCGAAGGCGAACGGCCGCTTGAGGGGCAGGTTGATGCCGTAGATCGCGGGCTCGGTGATGCCGGCGAGGAAGCCGGAGAGCGTCGCGGGAGCGGCGAGGGACTTGAGGTTCTTGTTGCGGGCGCGCACCCAGACGCCGGCGACGGCTCCCGCCTGGGCGAGCACGGCGGCGAACACGGGGCCGAGCAGGAGGATCTGCCCGGTCGTCTGGAACTCGACCTGGAAGACCGGTACGAGGCCCCAGTGCAGACCGAAGATGACGAAGACCTGCCAGAGGCCGCCCATGATCGCGCCGCCGGCCCAGGGCGCGACGTCCCAGACCCAGCTGACCGCGCCGCCGACGCCGCGCGAGAGCAGGTCGGAGATGGGGCCGATGACGACGAAGACGAGGGGAACCGCGATGAGCACGACGATCATCGGCGTGACGAAGCGGCGGATCGCGCCCGGCAGCTTCGCGTAGAGGAGCTTCTCGGCGTGGCTCTGCAGCCACACGATGATGATGATCGGGATGACGCTGGAGACGTAGCTGACCATCGTGAAGGGGATGCCGAAGAACGTGAGGCCCGGGGCACCGTTCGCGGCGACGATCGTCGGGTAGACCAGCGCGCCGGCGATGGCGAGCGAGGTCCATTCGTTCGCCTTGAAGTAGCGGGCGGCGGTGATGGAAAGGACCATCGGCAGGAAGTTGATGAAGGCGTCCGACAGCGCGTAGAGCACGACATAGGTCGACGAGGTGGCGTCGATCCATCCGAAGGTCGCCGCCGCCGACAGGAACGCCTTGAGCAGGCCGGTGCCCGCCAGCGTCCACAGTGCAGGCGTGAAGATCGCGGAGATCATCGAGATGAAGCGGTTGAACAGGTTGCCCTTTCGGACCTCGGNCGGAGCGCTGTCCTGGCCGCCGCCGACGCGGGAGATCTTGGCGATCTCCGCGAACACCTCGGGCACGTCGTTGCCGATGACCACCTGGTACTGGCCGCCGGCCTGGGCGACCGTGATG
>NZ_BADB01000507.1:0-7192 GCF_000333415.1 Microbacterium sp. B24
GGATCAGTACCGCTCCTTCAGCATCGCGGAGACGACCGACGACACCGACTCGCTCTATCAGGTGCTGACGCGTCGCCTGGCCCACGTCGACCGCGACGAGGCCGCTGCCGCCGCTGCGGAAACGGCGGTGGCGGCGGTCGATCCCGCCGATGGCGAGTCGCCGGTGGTCACCGAGCGCAAACGACCGCGGTTCGCGTACCGTCCGCAGCTGCTGGTCGTCGACGGCGGTGCGCCACAGGTCGCGGCTGCCGCACGCGCCCTCGAGGATGCCGGGCACGCCGAGATCGCACTGTGCGGCATCGCCAAGCGCTTGGAGGAGATCTGGCTGCCGGGGGAGGACTTCCCGGTGATCCTTCCCCGCACCTCCGAGGCGCTCTACCTGATCCAGCGCCTGCGCGACGAAGCGCACCGCTTCGCGATCACCCATCAACGAAAGCGCCGCAAGCGCGACATCTCCACCGTGCTGGGTGAGGTCCCGGGTCTCGGTGATGCACGGATCAAGGCCCTGCTACGGCACTTCGGCTCCGTCGCCGCGCTCAGCAATGCGTCCGCGGACGAGATGACGGCGCTGCCCGGAATCGGCCCCAAACTGGCGGCCGCGATCGAGCAGCGCCTCGCAAATCGCTAGGCTGTGGTCATCCGCACCGGCTTTCGAACACCTAGGGAGAGCACGTGACCGACGAGCAGCGCGCCGGCGAGGTGCTCATCGTCACGGGGATGTCGGGAGCGGGACGCACCACGGCGGCCAACGCCCTCGAGGACCTGGGGTGGTACGTCGTCGACAATCTGCCGCCGCAGATGCTCGGGCATCTCCTCGAACTCACCGAGATGGCCGGGGGAGCGCTTCCCAAGCTCGCCGCAGTCGTCGATGTCCGCGGCCGCGATCTCTTTCAGGCGCTGCCGGCGGTCACCAATGCGCTGCGGGCGGGACGCCAGCTGCGCGTGCTGTTCCTCGACGCCGGAGACGATGTGCTCGTGCGACGGTTCGAGTCCGTGCGGCGGCCGCATCCGTTGCAGGGCGAGGGGACGATCCTCGATGGCATCCTGCGTGAGCGCGATCGCCTCCGGGTGATCCGCGAAAGCGCCGACGTCATCATCGACACGAGTGAGATGAACATCCATCAGCTCGCCTCGCGCGTCGTCGACCTCTTCAGCGACGCGGGAGAGGCGCGCCATACCCTCACGGTGATGAGCTTCGGCTTCAAATACGGTCTGCCGACCGACGTCGATCTCGTCGCCGACATGCGTTTTCTGCCGAACCCGTATTGGATCCCCGAGTTGAAGGGACACACGGGTGAAGAAGAACCCGTGCGCGACTTCGTCCTGGCTCAAGAGGGCGCGCGCGAGTTCATCGACGCGTACGCCCAGGCTCTGCACCCCGTGCTGGCGGGCTATCAGCGTGAGAACAAGCGTCATTCCGTGCTGGCGGTCGGCTGCACCGGGGGCAAGCACCGTTCGGTGGTCACCGCGCGGGAACTCGCCGACCGGCTGGCAGAGATCCCCGGTGTCGCCGTTCGTGTGAAGCATCGCGACCTCGGTCGCGAGTAGGCTATCCCTTTGTCCCGCACCCCCCGAACGAAGGATCGCTGTGTCGCCAACCGTTGACGTGAAGTCAGAGCTGGCCGCGGTGCGCGACCCTCGTCCCACGGCGCGGGTGGCCGAACTCACCGCCATCCTCCGCTTCTCCGGCGGATTGCACTCGATCGCCGGGCGCGTCGCCGTCGAGGCCGAACTGGAGACCGACCCGCTTGCGCGTCGTGTCGCCCGCGACATCATGGAGATCTACGGGGTGCGCCCGGAGCTGCACCGCGTCCAGGCGTCCGGCGGACGCGCCGGCGGCCACTTCGCCGTCCGCGTCATCGAAGGCGGCGAGACGCTCGCGCGTCAGACCGGTCTGCTCGATGCGCGTCGCCGTCCGGTGCGTGGGCTCCCGAACAAGCTCACCACCGGCGCCCGCCACGATCTCGCCGCGGTCTGGCGCGGTGCGTTCCTTGCGAGCGGTACGCTGTCCGACCCCGGTCGGTCGGCGGCGCTGGAGATCTCCTGCCCGTCGGGCGAGGCGGCCATGGCGCTCGTGGGCGCCGGCCATCGGATCGGCATCGCCGCCAAGGCCCGCGAGGTGCGCGGGGTGCCCCGGGTCGTCGTTCGCGATGGCGAGGCCATCCGCGTCGCCCTCGCCGAGATGGGTGCGGTGCGCACGGCTCAGGCCTGGGAGGAGATGCGGCAGCGTCGTGAGGTGCGCGCCGGCGTCAACCGCCTCGTCAACTTCGACGACGCCAACCTGCGTCGCTCGGCCCAGGCGGCCGTCGCGGCATGCGCGCGCGTCGAACGCGCCCTGGAGATCCTCGGCGAGGAGGTTCCCGATCACCTGCGCGAAGCGGGCGAACTGCGCCTCTCGCACCGCGACGCCAGCCTCGACGAGCTCGGCCACCACGCGGATCCGCCGTTGACCAAGGATGCCGTCGCCGGCCGCATCCGACGGCTGCTCGCCATGGCCGACAAGAAGGCCGTCGCCGACGGCATCCCCGGCACCGACGCGGCGGTACCGGACGGTCTCGAGGACTGAGGTCGTCGGAGGCCGTTACATCTCGTTCTCAGAGGGAACAACCCCCTCGCCCTCGCGTTGCACCTCAATAGGATGGCAATGTCCCATCGCCGCAGCGCAGTTGCGGCGCCGACGACAGGAAGAAGAGAACATGGCGATCTACACGCTGCCCGACCTCCCCTACGACTTCGCAGCTCTTGAGCCGCACATCAGCGGCAAGATCATGGAGCTTCATCACGACAAGCACCACCAGGCGTACGTGACCGGCGCGAACACCGCGCTCGAGCAGCTCGCCGAGGCCCGCGACAGCGGCAACCTCGCCAATGTCAACAAGCTCGAGAAGGACCTCGCCTTCAACCTCGGCGGGCACGTCAACCACTCGATCTTCTGGACCAACCTCGCGCCGGCCACCGACGGCGGCGGCGGACAGCCCGAGGGCGAGCTGAAGGCGGCCATCGACGAGTTCTTCGGCGGCTTCGACAAGTTCCAGGCGCACTTCACGGCTGCTGCGACCGGCATCCAGGGCTCGGGCTGGGCCGTGCTGAGCTGGGACCCGATCGGCGAGCAGCTCATCATCCAGCAGCTGTTCGACCAGCAGTCGAACACCGCTCAGGGCACCGTTCCGATCTTCCAGCTCGACATGTGGGAGCACGCGTTCTACCTCGACTACCTCAACGTCAAGGCGGACTACGTGAAGGCGGTCTGGAACATCGCCAACTGGGGCAACGTCGCCGAGCGCTTTTCGACGGCGCGCGAGAAGACGGCCGGACTGCTCAAGTAGTAGTCTCAAGACCAGGTGAGGATGCCGGGTCCCTCCCGGCGACGGGCGGTGACCCGGCATCCTTTTTCCTTCACACACCAAGTTCGCGAGTGGCGCGGTGAAACGCCGTCGCCGTCGCGACATGAACCGGGAGACAACGTGTCTGTCAAGATCGGAATCAACGGCTTCGGCCGTATCGGCCGCAACTTCCTCCGTGCCGCGCTCGAGCAGGGAGCTGACCTCGACATCGTGGCGGTGAACGACCTCACCGACAACAAGACCCTCGCCCACCTGCTGAAGTACGACTCCGTCGGCGGACGCCTCGACGCCGAGGTCTCGTACGACGCCGACTCCATCACCGTCAACGGCAAGTCCATCAAGGTCTTCGAAGAGCGCGACCCGGCCAACCTCCCGTGGGGCGAGCTCGGTGTCGACATCGTCATCGAGTCGACCGGTCGCTTCACCAAGGCCGCCGACGCGAAGAAGCACATCGAAGGCGGTGCCAAGAAGGTCATCATCTCCGCTCCCGGCACCGACGTCGACGGCACCTTCGTCATGGGCGTCAACGACGGCGAGTACGACTCGGCGACGATGAACATCATCTCCAACGCCTCCTGCACCACGAACTGCCTCGCCCCCCTCGCCAAGGTCTTCAACGACAACTTCGGCATCGAGCGCGGCTTCATGATGACGGCGCACGCCTACACGGCCGACCAGAACCTGCAGGACGGCCCGCACAGCGACCTGCACCGCGCCCGCGCCGCCGCGATCAACATCGTCCCGGCCTCCACCGGTGCGGCCAAGGCGATCGGTCTCGTGCTGCCCGAGCTCAACGGCAAGCTGAGCGGTTCGTCGTACCGCGTGCCCGTTCCCACCGGCTCGATCGTCGACCTCACGATCATCACCCCGACCGAGGGTCTCACGGCCGAGGTCATCAACGCGGCGTACAAGAAGGCTGCGGCGGAGGGTGAGCTCGTCGGCTACCTCAAGTACAACGAGGACGCCATCGTCTCCAGCGACATCCAGCTCGACCCCCACTCGTCGGTCTTCGACGCGGGTCAGACGAATGTCTCCGGCAACCTCGTGAAGGTGTCGTCCTGGTACGACAACGAGTGGGGCTACTCGAACCGCCTCGTCGACCTCACCGAGCTCGTCGCCGACAAGCTCTGAGGTTTCACCATGGCTTTGCGCACCCTTGCATCCCTCGGGTCGCTGGCCGGTAAGCGTGTCATCGTCCGTGTTGACTTCAACGTCCCTCTGAAGGACGGCGTCATCACGGACGATGGCCGTATCCGGGCGGCTCTTCCGACCCTCAACGAGCTCATCAACCAGGGCGCGCGCGTCATCGCGTGCTCCCACCTCGGACGCCCGGATGGCGCGCCCGATCCGAAGTACAGCCTCGAGCCGGTCGCTCAGCGCCTCTCCGAGCTGCTCGGCAAGCCCGTCGTCTTCGCCCGCGACACGGTGGGGGAGTCCGCGCAGGAGGCCGTCGCAGCCCTCGAGGACGGCGATGTGACCGTCATCGAGAACCTGCGCTTCAACGCCGGTGAGACCGCGAAGGACGACGCCGAGCGTCGCGCTTTCGCGGAGCAGCTGGCCGACCTCGGCGATGTGCTCGTCTCCGATGGCTTCGGCGTCGTCCACCGCAAGCAGGCGTCGGTCTACGACCTCGCCGAGCTTCTGCCGTCGGCCGCGGGATATCTGATCGAGAAGGAGGTCGACGTCCTCGATCGCCTCACGGAGAACCCCGAGCGTCCCTACGCCGTCGTCCTCGGCGGGTCGAAGGTGAGCGACAAGCTGGGTGTCATCGCCCATCTGCTGCCTCGCGCGGACAAGATCCTCGTCGGCGGCGGCATGCTCTTCACCTTCCTGGCCGCGCAGGGCCACCCGGTGGGCAAGAGCCTCCTCGAGACCGACCAGATCGAGACCGTCAAGGGCTACATCGCGGATGCCGCGGCGCGCGGGGTCGAGCTGATCCTCCCCGTCGACGCGGTCATGGCATCCGGCTTCGCCGCCGACGCCGATCACGTCGTCGCCGCCGCCGACGCGCTGGAGGACACTCCCTTCGGCGCCGACGGCATGGGTCTGGACATCGGTCCGCGTACGGCGGAGATCTTCGCCGACGCGATCCGCGGCGCGAAGACGGTGTTCTGGAACGGCCCGATGGGTGTGTTCGAGATGCCGGCCTTCGCGGCCGGGACGAAGACGGTCGCGCAGGCGCTCACCGAGGTCGACGGTCTGTCGGTCGTCGGTGGCGGTGACTCGGCGGCAGCCGTTCGTCAGCTCGGTTTCGCGGACGACCAGTTCGGTCACATCTCGACCGGTGGTGGCGCGAGCCTGGAGTTCCTGGAGGGCAAGAAGCTCCCCGGGCTGGAGATCCTGGGATGGGAGGCCTGATGTCGCGCACACCGCTCATCGCCGGCAACTGGAAGATGAACCTCGACCACCTGCAGGCGGTCGCCTTCGTGCAGAAGCTGCACTGGACGCTCAAGGATGCCGGGCACGACGAGGGCTCGGTCGAGGTGGCCGTCTTCCCGCCGTTCACCGATCTGCGCACCGTCCAGACGCTGCTGGACGCCGACAAGATCCCCTTCGCACTCGGGGCGCAGGACCTGTCGACGCACGACAGCGGCGCGTACACCGGCGAGGTCTCGGGAGCCTTCCTGAGCAAGCTGGCCTGCCGCTACGTGATCATCGGTCACTCCGAGCGTCGCGACTACCACCACGAGTCCGACGCGATCGTCGCCGACAAGGTCCAGGCCGCGCTGCGGCACGGCCTGGTCCCGGTGATCTGCGTCGGCGAGACGCTGGAGCAGCGCGAACAGTCGGGGCCCACGGCGGTCTCGGTCGCTCAGCTGCAGGCGGCTCTCGCCGGAGTCGCAGCCGACGCGGACATCGTGGTCGCTTACGAGCCCGTCTGGGCCATCGGCACCGGTCAGGTGGCCTCTCCCGAGCAGGCTCAGGAGGTATGCGCGGCCCTGCGCGAGGTGCTCTCCGAGACTCTCGGTGCGGACGCCGCGGCGCGTACCCGTGTGCTCTACGGCGGTTCGGTGAAGTCGGGCAACATCGCCAGCTTCATGCGTGAGCCCGATGTCGACGGCGCGCTCGTCGGCGGGGCGAGCCTGGTGGCCGACGAGTTCGCCGCCATCATCCGCTACCAGAAGCACGTCGGCGTCTGACACGCTGCGGTTCCGCGCGCGTCGGCCTGCGTTTCGACTCGCTTCGCTCGCTCAACGACCGGGATCCAAGGCCTGCGTGCCGGCGTTGTCGACCGAGGCTCGCGCCTGCTCCGCGGAGAGCCCCGCTGCCTGCGCGGCCTCCAGAGCGTCTCGGCGGAGCTGCTCATTGACGACGAGTCGCTCGGTTGCGCTGGGGGTGATCGGCGCGACGAGCGCGAGACTGAGAGGCTCCGCCGCGGTGTGCTGCGGGGTCACGTCAAAGTAGAAGCGCGGCCGGGAGGCGCCGACCAGCGAGAGCGCAATCTCCCAGCGGCCAACCATGAGCTCGGTCGCCGGCATCGAGCCGTCAGCGAGGCGCACGACGATCTGCCGCGAGATGGCGGACGCGGGCGGCGTGAACTCCTCGGCGCGCGCGACGGCGAGCGTCAGGCGCGCCTCGCCCTCGATCACGACGCCGGGACCGCCGACGAGCGGCCAATGGACGAAGCCCGTGGGAACGGTCATGGAGGTCTCCAGGCGGTAGGGGAAGATGAAGGCCCGCGCATGGCGCCGCGGTGGCTCGAAAGCCGGGTACGGCGCCAGCGGCGCGGGTCGAACTAGAAGCCGGCGACGCGTCCGGTGCGCTTGCGGCGCTTCGTGTAGGCGCCGTCGGCGAGGAGGCGAGTGCGCGCCATTCGGGGACTCTAGAGGATCCCCGGGACCGAGCTC
>NZ_BADB01000506.1:0-1232 GCF_000333415.1 Microbacterium sp. B24
AGCTCGGTCCCGGGGATCCTCTAGAGTCCCGAGGCGGCCGACTTCTTCGAGCCGATCCAAGCGATCCACCGCTTCCTGAAGACCCTCGTCGACGTCGGGCTCGGGTATGTCCGACTCGGACAGTCGGCGACGACGCTCTCCGGCGGCGAGGCTCAGCGCGTCAAGCTCGCGACCGAGCTGCAGCGCCGCTCGAATGGGCGCAGCATCTACGTGCTCGACGAGCCCACGACCGGGCTGCACTTCGAAGACGTGTCTCTGCTGCTGAAGGTGCTGGGCGGCCTCGTCGACAAGGGGAACACGGTCGTTGTCATCGAGCACAATCTCGACGTGATCAAGTCGGCCGACTGGATCATCGACCTGGGGCCCGAGGGTGGTTCGGGCGGCGGCCGCATCGTCGCGACGGGGACGCCCGAGCAGGTGGCGCGCGTCGAAGAGAGCCACACCGGCGCCTTCCTGGCCGAGATCCTCGCGGCAGGGCCGTCTGACGCGGGAGCGACGGCGCGGGGGCCGGTGCGGAAGGCCGGGTGACGATGGCCGACGCGCTTCCTTACAAGCCGAAGCCGGGGGAGATCCCCACGCAGCCCGGGGTCTACCGCTTCCGCGACGCGGACGGCCGCGTCCTCTACGTCGGCAAGGCCAAGAATCTGCGCGCCCGGTTGTCCAACTACTTCGCGCCGCTGCACACCCTGCACGAGCGCACCCGCCGGATGGTGCTCACGGCGGCATCCGTGGAGTGGACGGTGGTCGGCAGCGATGTCGAGTCGCTGCAGTTGGAGTACATGTGGATCCAAGAGTTCTCGCCGCCGTTCAACGTGCGCTACAAGGACGACAAGTCCTACCCCTACATGGCGATCACCTTGGCCGACGAGGCGCCGCGCGTCATCGTGACCCGCAATCGGCGCATTCCCGGAGCGCGCTATTTCGGCCCGTACCCGAAGGTGTGGGCGGTGCACGACACGATCGACCTGATGATCAAGGTCTTCCCCATCCGCACCTGCTCCGACGCGTCGTACAAGAAGGCCATGGCGACCGGACGGCCGTGCTTTCCGGGACAGATCGGTCGATGCGGCGGACCGTGTTCGATGAAGGTCACGATCGAGGAGCACCGCGCCATCGTCGACGACTTCGTCGCTTTCATGGCGGGCGGAGACCAGCGCTTCGCGCGTGACCTCACCGCGCGCATGCCCNAGGCGGCGGCGGCAATGGACTACNAATCCGCCGCGGTCTACCGC
>NZ_BADB01000505.1:0-2571 GCF_000333415.1 Microbacterium sp. B24
AGCTCGGTCCCGGGGATCCTCTAGAGTCTGCCCTGACCGAGCTGCTCACCGTCGTAGGTGTACCAGGCGCCGGACTTCTTCACGAGGGCGTGCTCGACGCCGAAGTCGATGAGCGAGCCTTCGCGCGAGATGCCGGTGCCGTAGAGGATGTCGAACTCGGCCTGCTTGAACGGCGGCGCCATCTTGTTCTTGACCACCTTGACGCGCGTCCGGTTGCCGACCGCGTCGGTGCCGTCCTTCAACGTCTCGATGCGACGGATGTCGAGACGCACCGAGGCGTAGAACTTCAACGCCTTTCCGCCGGCGGTGGTCTCGGGTGAGCCGAAGAAGACGCCGATCTTCTCACGCAGCTGGTTGATGAAGATCATGGTCGTGTTGGTCTGATTGAGACCACCGGTCAGCTTGCGCAGCGCCTGAGACATGAGGCGAGCCTGCAGGCCGACGTGGGAGTCGCCCATCTCGCCTTCGATCTCGGCCTTGGGGACGAGCGCAGCGACGGAGTCGATGACGACCAGATCGATCGCTCCCGAACGAACCAGCATGTCGGCGATCTCCAGCGCCTGCTCCCCCGTGTCGGGCTGCGACACGAGCAGCTGATCGATGTCGACACCGAGCTTCTGCGCGTAGTCGGGGTCGAGCGCGTGTTCGGCGTCGATGAAGGCGGCGATGCCGCCGGCGCGCTGCACGTTGGCGATCGCGTGGAGCGTGAGCGTCGTCTTACCCGAGGATTCGGGACCGTAGATCTCGATGATGCGCCCGCGGGGAAGACCTCCCACGCCGAGAGCGACATCGAGGGCGATCGAACCGGTGGGGATGACTTCGACAGGGGCACGGTCGTCGCTGCCCAGTCGCATGACCGAGCCCTTTCCGAACTGCCGGTCGATCTGGGCGAGGGCCGACTCGAGGGCCTTCTCGCGGTCAGCGGGTGAGGGCATGACGTGCTCCTTGTGCTCTGCCGTGGACGGCGCTGCCGGCCTCGGGATTCCGTCGCCTGTAGGCTGTCACGCCCCCTCCCGGCGGGAAGGATGCTGCGACAAGGCGGAGGTGTCGTGATGACGGTGTCCACGCTAGAGACGGTCTCCGACATCGGTCGGCGACAGGCCTCGAATGTGGACAAACGTCCCGAGTCACCTCATGTGCAGGAGCCTACGCCCATCGAACAGAGTTTCGATCACGCGACACGCCGCGCGTCCGTCGCGGATCAGCGTCGGCGCGGCTCCATCAGTCCGACGCCGTGGCGCCGCGAAGCGGGGACGTCCGTCTCGTCGCACAGAGCAAGCCAGATCTCGCGCGGCTCGACGCCGTCGGCGAGGGCTTCGGCTGCGGTCCGGTGACCCACACCGGGCAGAGCGAGGTCGGCGACCAAGCTTGATGCGCGCGCGCCGAACTCGTCCGCGACGGCTCGCGTGAACTCGCTGCGCCGCACGTCAGCGCAGCGACAACTCGGGCTGGACGAGGCCGTCCTCGAGCCCGGCGAGATCGTCGGGAACGACGTCGGGGAAGACCTGCAGGCCCTCCAGCACCGACAGCCGGTCACCGACCTCGCGCATGATGGTCGAGATCGGAACGTCCAGCGCCTCGGCGACCGCCGCGAGGATCTCGCTCGAGGCCTCCTTCTGACCGCGCTCGACCTCACTGAGATATCCGAGGGCGACACTCGCGCGTCCGGCGACCTGGCGGAGGGTACGACCCTTCTGCAGGCGGAAGTCGCGAAGCACTTCGCCGATCTCCTGACGAACCAGGATCATGTTCGGGCCCCCTCCTCTACTCGAGATTCCCACCGGGTATCGGTGCCCGGGTGGACAACAGTACCCCACGTGCTGGCCACGATAGCCCTCTCGTGCTGGGTAATGAATGGGAATCGCTGTCATGTAACGGCGTCGACACGAGCGGTATTCCCCGCGTCATCTGAGGGCTCAGAGCGTGTCCAGCACCAGCCGGACGGCGCGCGCCGCCGTCTCGGTGCGGATGGCGGCGCGGTCGCCGTCGATCAGCACGGACTCGACCCGCGAGCCCAGCGGAGTGGCGACGGCGATATGCACCGTGCCGACGGGCTGGCCGTCCGGTGACAGCGGGCCCGCGATGCCGGTCGTCGCCACGCCCACGTCGGCGGGCACACCGTCACGTCCGAGCGCGCGGCGCACGCCCTCCGCCATCTGGCTGGCGACCCGGGGATGTACCGGCCCGTGCGCGTCGAGCAGATGCTGCTCGACGCCCAGAAGGCTCGCCTTCACGTCGGTCGCGTAGGCGACGATCCCGCCGCGGAAGACGCGCGAGGCTCCCGAGACCGAGACGATGGATGCGGCGAGCAGTCCCCCGGTCAACGATTCGGCCGCCGCAATGCTCCAGCCGAGGTCGGCGAGTCGGGCGACGAGGCGCTCCGGCTCGCTACTGCGACGACCCGCGGAGACCAGGGTGCTCTCGAGGTCGTCTCCCTCGGCATCCGGATGTTCGTCGTGCGCGCCCCCACGCCGGGACGAGGCGCTCATCGACGCGTGCCCGTCACGGTACCGCCGCGGGCGGCTCGGGCTCCACGGATCTCGGTGACCACGTAGTCCACGCCGCTCGCCA
>NZ_BADB01000504.1:0-5136 GCF_000333415.1 Microbacterium sp. B24
AGCTCGGTCCCGGGGATCCTCTAGAGTCCATCGGAGCGCGCGATTCCTGCGCGGCACGCACGAGGGCGATGATCTGCTGATACTGGCTGTCGTCGCTGCGCCGGAGAGCGCGCACGCGGATCGCCCGCGATCCGTTGACGGCACCCGAGAGCACGGTCTGGCCGGCGGTACGCGTGACCGGCATGCTCTCGCCGGTCAGCGACGACTCGTCGAAGCTCGCCTCCTCCGACAGGAGGGTGCCGTCCACCGGAACGACCTCGGCCGGCCGCACGAGAAGCTCGTCGCCGACGGCGACCTCGTCGGCGGGAAGGTCCCGGGTCTCGTCACCGGCGCCCGGACGGCGCACGTGCGCGATCTGCGGTGCGCGATCCAGCAGCGCCGTCAGCTCGCGCGTCGCGCGACGGCCCGCGTAGTCTTCGAGCGCCTCGCCGCCGGAGAGCATGAGCACGATGATCAGCGCCGCGATCGTCTCGCCGACAGCGAGGGTCGCGACCATCGCGACGACGGCGAGCACGTCGAGTCCGACATGACCACGCATCACGTCGCGGACCATGCCGATGATCGTCCAGACGACGATCGCCGAGACGTAGGCGGTGGTGATCGCGGTCGCCCACCCGCCCTGCCCCGCGCCGACCAGCGCAGCGGCGACGATGCCCACGACGACGGTCGCGGTGATCACGGGATACCGCCCGAGGGCGGCGACGATGCGGCGCATGCCCCCAGCATTCTCCTCGTACCGCGGGCCCGCCAGTAAGGCTGGATTGCCTTGCCTGGACGATGTCGGCGACGTTCGCGGGGCGGTCCGCCCTAGGCTGGCGACATGACCGAGAACCTGTCGCCGCGCAGTCGCATCGTCCACGAGGCCCTTCGCTCCGCCGGAGTGTCGGGGGAGATCATCACGCTTCCGGATGCCGCATCGACGGCGGCGCTCGCCGCTGCCGCGCTCGGCGTCGAGGTCGGGGCCATCGCGAACAGTCTCGTCTTCATGTCGGACGGCGAGCCGCTGCTCGTGATGACGAGCGGGGCGCACCGCGTGGACACGGCGGCTCTCGCCCAGCGCCTCGGCCGGCGCAGCATCGTGCGGGCCTCGCCGGATGAGGTGCGCGCCGCGACCGGCCAGGCGATCGGCGGCGTGGCGCCCACCGGCCACCCCGCCCCGCTGGCCACGGTCGTCGACGAGGCGCTCGCCGGGTTCGACGAGATCTGGGCGGCCGGCGGCACTCCCCACACGGTGTTCCCTCTCACCTTCGACGAGCTCGTCCGGCTCACCGGCGGCACCGTGAGCGCCGTGGACTGAACCAGCTCAGTCGCCCCGCAGCACCTCCCAGGCGGTGACCGCGGCGGCCGCCGTCCACGCCTGCGGGCGGCACGCGGCGGGGTAGGGAGCGGGCGCGCGCACCTCGTCGGCGCCGTCACCGGCGTACAGCTCCGGCACGCGGAAGTCGAAGGCCTCGGCTCCGGCGAGCATCTGCGCGACGATCCGTCGGGCATGCCCGAGCAGGCCGGCGCGCAGCATTCCGCGGGCGATGATCGCCGTGTCGTGGATCCAGACGCTGCCGCCGTGATAGCTGAGCGGCCAGTAGCCGCCTGCATCGGTCGAGAGGGTGCGGATGCCGAAGCCGGACGCCATCCGCGGCTCGATCAGCAGGTCGGCGACGCTCGCCTCCTCCGCGGGGTCGAGGATGCCGGTACCCAGGAGGTGTCCGATGTTGGAGGTGAGCGTGTCGACCGCGCGGCCATCGCGGTCGAGGGCGATCGCCGGGAATCGTCCGGACGGCGTCCTCCCCCAGAACGCTGCGCGAAACGCTGCTTGAGATCGCGCGCCCACCTGCGCAGCCGCTCGGCGCCGGGCCGGCCGAACCGCTCCAGCAGGTCGGCTCCGCCGATTGCCGCCTCGTACGCATACCCCTGGACTTCGCAGAGCGCGATGGGGCCGGCGGCCAGGGAACCGTCATGCCATTGGATGGAGTCGCCCGAGTCCTTCCACCCCTGATTGGACAGGCCGTGGCCTGTCTCGTCCACGTACTCGAGGAAGCCCGTGCGCTCCGCTGAGGTGACGATCCACTCGAGCGCGGCTTCCATCGCGGGCAGCAGCGCGCTCACCTCGGCATGCGGCATCCGCTCGGCCGTCTCGGCGAGCACGCAGACCCACAGCGCTGTCGCGTCGACGGTGCCGTAGTACAGCGGCGGCAGCACGATGCCCTCACCCGGCATCGTCAACGTCGACGCACGCAGCTCGTGCATGATCTTGCCCGGCTGCTCGGCCGTCGCCGGGTCGTCTCGCGTGCCCTGCAGACGTGCGAGGACGCGCAGCGTGGATGCCGCGAGCCGTGCATCCAGCGGCAGCAGCAGTCGAGCCGCCCAGAGCGAGTCGCGTCCGAACAGGGTGAAGAACCAGGGTGCCCCGGCTGCGAAGAACTCGTCCTCCGGTGCGTCGGGAAGGGTCAGGCGCAGCGCGCCGAGATCGTCGAGGGCGCGGTCGAGCCAGCGCGGCAGACGTGGATCAGTCCCCGTGGGTGTCGACGGGCGCTCCCAGGGGACCGTCGCGGCCGCCCCGCGCACCACCAGGGCGGCGTCGGCCAGGATCGCCGTCCACGACACGCTCATCCGCCCTCGCGGCGGGCAGTGCAAGCGCCATTCCACGGTGATCTCGCCGTCGTCGTCGGCGGCGAGCGCGGCACCCGGTGCCGTCAGCTGAACGGATGCGTCGCCCCGACGGACGATGACCGTGCCGTCGGAGATCGTCAGCTCGCCGTGCGTCCGGCCGGACGCACCCGCCTTCACGTCCTGTAGGGCGCCGATGTCCACGCGCACGCGGGCCCGCAGCCTGAGGAGGACCGGTGCGTCGCGGGCGGAGCGCACGGTGAGCGACTCGGCGACGCGCCCCTCGACCACGGTGCGCTCCCGCTGCAGACGCACCTTCGGATCGGGCGTGTCATCGTCCACGCCACGCAGGAGCGCGTCCATCCGCACGGCGCCGGCCGCGATCGGGTCCGTCGCGATGTGTTCCGGGCGACGCCATGCGCCGTCGGCGCCGGCATAGTGCACGTCCAGACCCCGGACGAACCGGGTGTCTCCGTGGTAGATGCCGTCGATCGGGGCCGCCCCCATGTCGCCGTCACGCCCCGACCACGCCTGGGTGGGCGCGGCGAGCGCAACGATCCGGTCGGACAGGAATGGCTGCAAACCGGCCGTCATCCCTTCACTGCTCCTTCGCTGGTGTTCATGATCTTCCTCTGGAAGAGGAAGAAGAGCACGGCGACGGGGATCGTCATGATCGCCGCGGCCGCGAGTTTGAGGGGATACTGGGTGCCCTGGCTGAGCTGGCCCGAGGCGAGGGAGGCGACGCCCTTGGTGAGCGTCGTGAGCTCGGGCGACTGCGTCGACACGATGAAATGGCTGAGCTCGTTCCACGACCCCTGGAACGACAGGATCACGATCGTGATCAATGCCGGACGTGCCATCGGCAGCACGATCGACCAGAACACGCGGAAGGTGCCCGCCCCGTCGATGCGCGCCTGTTCCTCGACCGAGTCGGGGATCGACTCGAAGAAGTTCTTCATGATGAACACGCCCGCGGCGTCCACCAGCAGCGGCAGGATCATGCCGGCGTACGAGTTGTAGAGGCCGAGCTGGTTCAGCACGAGGAACTTCGGGATCAGCAGCACGACCGTGGGCACGGCCATCACCGCCACCACCAGGGCGAACACGACGCCGCGCCCTCGGAAGCGGAGCCGCGCGAGCGCGTACCCGGCCAGGGAGACGAAGAACACGCGGCCGACGGTGACGCAGAGCGTCACGATGGTCGAGTTGGCGAACCACAGCGGGAAGTCGCTGTGCAGGAACAGACGTTCGTACGCGGCCGTCGAGAACGTCGCGGGGATCAGGGAGACCGGGTCGGCGGCGGCATCCGGTTCGGTCTTGAACGAGGTCGCCACCTGCACCAGGAAGGGGTAGATGTAGACGAGGGCGAGCAGCACCAGCATCCCGTACAGCAGCACCTGGCCGGTGAGGCTGCGGGGGGTGATGCGCCGGTGGCGCCGCGGCGGTCGCGTCGGCGGCGCGCTCTGCACCTCGACGGTGCCGAGGGTGGTGGTCATGCGTCGACCTCCTTCGAGGGCGAAGGGCTCGTGGATGCCGCCGCGCGCGGCTGATAGGCGCGGATGCGCCGCTTCGAGACCGGGCGGTCGCGGAGCACCCAGCGCTGCAGGAGCGTGAAGGCGATGATGATGACGAAGAGGATGAAGGCGATCGCCGCTCCCACACCCCAGTCCTGGTTCTGGAAGGCGGAGGTGTACGAGAGGTAGGCCGGTGTCATCGTCGTCTTGGCGGGACCGCCCTGCGTGCCGGTGTAGATCTGGTCGAACACCTGCCAGCAGCCGATGAGTCCGAGCGTGATCACCGTGAACAGCGTCGGCCGCAGCTGAGGGAGCGTGATGTGCCAGAAGCGCTGCCATCCGTTGGCGCCGTCCATCATGCCTGCCTCGCCGAGCTCGACGCCGATGTTCTGCAGCGCGGCGATGAACAGCAGCATGAAGGTGCCGCTCGTCGTGAACACCGCCATCAGCACGAACGCCGACATCGCGACCGACGGACCCGCCAGCCAGTCCCACCAGGAGACCCCGAGAAAACCCGCTCCGGTGAGTGCGTCCGGCTCGTTCGAGACGCCGACCGCCCCGAGTGCGACGTGCACGATGCCGCGGGGATCGTTGAACCAGTTGGGGGCGGCGACACCGATCGCCGACATGATCTGGTTGACGGGGCCGGCGAACGAGAACAGGAACAGCCACAGCACCGTGATCGCGACCGAACTGGTCACCGACGGGAAGTAGAACGCGGTCCGGAAGAACCCGCGGCCGCGGATGATCCGACGGCTGACGAGAACGGCGAGCAACAGCGACAGCACCGTCTGCAGCGGAACCACGAGCAGGACGTACCAGGCGTTGTTGCGCAGGGCCGTGCCGAAGTCGCGCTCGGCGAGACCGCCGCCGGTGGTGATCGCGGCGTAGTTGTCCAGGCCGACGAAACCGACCGATCCGGAAAGGGGGCTTCCGCGCCCCGACCAGTCCGAGAAGCTGACCCAGAGCGCCATGAGCACGGGGATCAGCAGGAAGACGCCGAGGATGAGGATGACGG
>NZ_BADB01000503.1:0-1436 GCF_000333415.1 Microbacterium sp. B24
GAGCTCGGTCCCGGGGATCCTCTAGAGTCCGGTCACCTGCTCGAGCGTGGCGCGCAGCGCCTCGTACACGCCGAGGCTCGTCGGGCCCGCGGGTTCGCCCGAACCGCCGACGGCGTCGGGCAGGCCGACCACGTGCGCGGTCCGTTCGCTGACGACGAGCATGTCCTCCGTCGTCGACCCGACATCCTCCGCGGTCCGGTAGCTGCCGCCGAAACGGTCGACGGCGTCGCCGAGGTCGAGGTACGCCGCACGCCGGCGATCGGCATCGAGCGTCGTTCCCGGCGGCAGACAGATCACGGATTTGCCGCCGCCGGCGTCCAGCCCGGCCGCGGCGTTCTTGAGCGTCATCGCGGCCGACAGCCGCAGGGCGTCGCCGACGGCGTCGCTCCAGTGCGGGTAGGTCCACATCCGGGCGCCGCCGAGGGCGGGCCCGAGCGTCGAGGAGTGCAGGGCGACGGTGATGAGCAGTCCGCTGCGCGGGCCCGTCGTCACCTCCACGCGCTCGTGGGAGAAATCGGGCAGGGGCAGGGTGTGCGTCATCGCATCCTCTTTCGGCGGGCCTTGTGGGCGGTGCTCGGTGGATGCCGCGGCGTTGCGGCATCCACCCCCTATTGTGCCTCCACGGGCACCGATCGCGGGGGTGCGGCCGTGTGTGCGGCATCGGGCGCGACGTCGGTGCCGGGGTCGGAGAGATCGAACCGACGCCCGCGCAGTGCGCGCAGCGCGTACAGGATGGTCGCCAGATCGATCACTTCCTGTCCGAGCGCACCGAGGACGGCGGGCACCAGCCCGGTCGTCGCGAGCAGCATCGCCGCGACGCTGAGGGCGATGCCGATCCAGATGGCGACGTAGGCCACGCGCAGTGTGTCGCGACCGATCGCGACCGCCTCGGCCACCTTCGTCAGCGAATCCTTCAGCACGACGGCGTCCGCCGCGTCGCCGGCGGCGGTGGCTCCCCGTGCGCCCATCGCGATGCCGATGTCGGCGGCGGCGAGCACCGGCGCATCGTTGACGCCGTCGCCGACCATGAGCACGGGGCGCGGCGTCATCATCGCAGCCAGATGCACCTTGTCGGCGGGGAGCAAGTCGGCGTGCACCTCGTCGACCCCCACCGACCCCGCCACGGCGTCGGCGGTGGGCCGGGCGTCGCCGGTGAGCATCGTGACGCGTTCCACGCCGTGTCCGCGCAACCAGCGCACGACGGCACGCGACTCGGGCCGTGCGCCGTCGGCGAGGACGAGGGCTCCGGCGAAGCGGCCGTCGACGGCCACGTACGCGGCCGCCTGACCCGCATCCATCGCGGTGAGCGTGGTGTCGGGTGCGAGCGACGCGACGTAGGCCGGCTTTCCGACCACCACGCGCCGTCCGCCGATCACGGCGGTCACCCCGTTGGTCGCTTCCTCGTGCGCGTCGTCGGCCGGCTCCACCACGATGCC
>NZ_BADB01000502.1:0-22691 GCF_000333415.1 Microbacterium sp. B24
CACAAGCGACTCGCCGGATACGTCTACCTGCGAGCGCTGCGCACGGGCTCGCGCGCGCTAAGCCTCCAGCGCGGCTCGCTTCTGGACACGATCCTGCAGCTCGGCGGCGACGGATCCGCCGAGATGTGGAGCGACACCCTCGGCAAGCTCGGCACTCTCGACCCAGCCGTCGGCGATATTCCGCAACTCAAAGAGGTTCGTGAGGATCTTCGCCAGCGGCTCGGGCGCTTCGTGAACATGGCTCCGGGCGATGATTCTGCGGCCTTCTTCGCCTCAGACCTGACCCGCCAGCACCTTCGCGAAGTCGTGCGGCTCTTCGTCGCGACGCAACCGAGCGACCACCTCGTGCCGTATGCCAAACAAGGCACCGGCTCGATCAATCTGCTGGTCTTTGCCCTGCTCACGATTATTGCCGATCTCAAAGGCACGCAGTCCGTCATCTTCGCGATGGAGGAGCCGGAGATCGCGCTGCCTCCGCACACCCAACGCCGCGTCACGAGGTACGTCCTGAGTGAGATGGGTCAATCGATTGTCACCTCCCACTCTGCTCCGGTCATCGAGCAGTTCGAGCCCGACAGCATCGTCATGCTGCACCGGGACGGCGCGAAGTTGATCGGCACGCCGATCGATCCTGCCAAGGTGAAGCGCAAGACTTACCTGACGAACAAGCGACAGTTCGCTGAAGCCGTGCTTGCGCGCGGCGTGCTCGTCGTCGAAGGGTCTACGGAGGCGGTCGTCTTCCCTGCTGTGTCGGCTGTTCTCGAACGGGTACGCGCTGACTACACGCACCTCGACTTCTCCGGCGTCTCAATGTTCACCGCCCCGGGCGACGGCTCCATCGCCAAGTTCGGTCCTATCTTCAAAGCGCTCGGCAAGAAGACCTGGGGTGTCTGCGACAAGCCGAACGGACCGTTGCCGCAGGACGTGCTTGACGACCGAGCCGAGTTCGACGAGTTCTGGGAGTCAGCGGAACTCGGCATCGAGGACGTGCTCGTGAAGGGCATTCCGGTCGAGACGCAGCGGCGCTTCCTCGAGGACGTATCCACCCGCGGCGACTACCCGACAACGAATCACCCGTTTGATCCAGCGATCGACGACGCGGACGTGCCGACGCTCGTCCGCAAAGTCCTCAAGGCGCGCAAGGGAGAGGCCTACGCCTACGCAGCGGTGCTGATCGAGCACTGCGAAACCGAGGTGGAGCTGCCCTCCGAGCTCGTCGACATACTGATCGCGATCGATGTCGACCTCCGAGGCGAGCCTGAAGTCGGCTTCGACCCCGAGACTGCCGTGCCGAACTCCGATCCCGAAGAGCCGGGACCGGAGGCCGATACGGAAGCCACTGCGCCCGAGGAACCGACTGAGACATGACGTTCCAGCTGAGCGAGCCCGCCCAGCAGGCCTTCGACCACGATGGCCGGATCATGGTGCTCGGCGGACCGGGCTCCGGCAAGACCACCTTGTCTCTCCTAAAGACGCAGCGTCTTATCCCGGCGCTCGAGGCGGGACAGAGCGTGCTCTTCCTGAGCTTCTCGCGGGCCGCGGTGCGTCAAGTGCTGAGTCGGACGAAGGACGTCCTGACGCGCGAGGAACGGTCGCGCATTGCCGTGCAGACCTACCACGCCTTCTGTATGGACATCTTGCGCGCCCATGGCCGCTTGCTCACCGGGACCGGAGCACGGATCCTCTTCCCTGATCGCGAGAAGGTCGCGAAAGCCAACTATGAGGGCGACTGGAATGAAGAGCGGAACCGCCTCGCTGAGGAGGAGGGGCTTTTCGCATTCGACAATTTCGCGAGTGGCGCGGGCGCGTTGATCGCGAAGGTGCCGAAGGTGGCTGAGCTCGTCGCCGACCGATTCCCGATCATCATCCTTGACGAGTTCCAAGACACGAGCGATTCGCAGTGGGAGCTAGTTCAGGCTCTCTCCGAGCGGAGCGAACTGATCATCCTGGCCGACCCGGATCAGCGCATCTTCGAGTACGACGACCGAGTCGACCCCGAGCGCCTGAACCATGTGCGCGCCGTGCTTTCGCCGGTCGAGTTCGATCTCGGCGGTGAGAATCATCGGAGCCCGGACGCCGGTATCCTGCAGTTCGCCGACGCAGTGCTGCACAACCGGGAGCTTCCGAAAACCGCCGACGTTCAGCAGATCGCGGTGTACGCCAGCCAACTGGAGATGATCACGCATGTAGCTTCGATATGGCTCTACCAGGAGCTGCGCAACTTGGGCATCAAGAAGCCGAGCATCGTCGTACTGGCTCGCACCAACGCCATGATTGCGGAGATCTCCAATTGGCTATCGAGGCCGCACACCTACAAGGGGCACGAGTACGCGCCCCTCGCCCACGACGTGCTCTGGGATGCCGAGGTCTCAGCAGCAGCCGCGCAGATCATCGCAGGCATGCTCGAGTGGCCGGACATGGAGCCTGCCGAGCGTGCGGCGATGACACTCGAAGCCGTCGCAGACTTCTTCGAAGTGAAGAGCGCAGCCGCGTCGGCTCCGATCAGGAGCGCCCTCACTCTCCGCGATCGGTACCGCACCAATGCGGCCAACCTCCGGGCTGGTCGGTCCGTGCGACCGCGGGGTGCGAAGCACATCGTCGAGCAGGCCGAACACGGCTTGCTCCTAGTAGGCGACCCTCGCAAGGATTGGGTCGCTGCGCGCAAGATCCTCGAGGGCGCGGACGGGCTGAACGAGATCGTGCAGGCTGCTCGGTTCATTCGTCTCTTCGGCGCCACCGACGAGATTGGTGGGCGTCTTGCGGATCAATGGGATCGGTCTGGCTCCTATGGGCGCGCGACCGACTTGGTGCGAAGAACACTCGATCAGCAGAAGCTCGCAACCGAGCAGCGAGATCCTCAAGGCTTTGTGCTGATGAATATGCATAAGTCGAAGGGCAAGGAGTTCGACGGGGTGGTCATCGTCGAAGGCTACCGACGAGCTGAGTTCTTCACCGAGCGCGAGGGTGCCCCGCATCTTCAGACGAGGCGACTGCTTCGGGTGGCGATTACTCGAGCGCGGCACAAAGTTCTATTCGTGAGGCCGTCCGGAATGCCAGGACTCGGCAGGTAGGTCTTCCCCGCACGTGCCATCCGTGAGCGAATCGAATACCCGGTCCGGCCTCGATCTGGACTGCTTCTCGCGCTCGGGACGTGGATCTCGCTCGGCGTCGCGGTCAGTGTGCCGGTGTTCGCAGCCTGCCCGGGATCGAGGATTGCACGACTGATCGAGGACACGCGTGGCCAGAGCTTGACAGTGTGACATTCAGCAGAATATCCTCATCGCATGCCGAATCTCACTCGCCAGCTCGTTCAGCAGCTAGACGATGCTGCCTTCGAGATGGGCGAAATCTATGCTGAGCGTGGCCACCTGGTAGAGAGCGCTGTCTCGCTCGACCCGGCGTTCACTCGGAACCGCCGCTCGCGCTCGTCGCTGACGCTTGACCTGATGTCCGAGGCTTTTCTCACGGCCACGTCACGCGTCGGTTTGTCACCCTTCCGCGGGACAGGTGGTTCCGTCGAGCTCCTCGCGGACATCCCAGGCGGACTGGCGAACGTGCGCCTCCGACGCGCCGAACGCCGAAGTGACGAGGAGTACTTCGTTCGCGCCAACAAGGCCTCAACCTTCGGCTTCGTGAACGAGCAGCTCATGATTCCGGATTATCCTTTCGTGTTCGGCTTCACGCTGGACGAGATGGAGCAGGCGGAGTTCTTCGTCGCCGAGGTAGTCAACGTGCTCGAAGGCAACCCCGGAGAACTCGTCCTCGGAACACCTCATCTGCTTGGTGGCGCAACTGCACCCAAGCCGAGCGCGTTCGATCCCGATACCGACTCGTGGCTGCCTGGCTTCGACGAAGGCGAGGCCGGCCAAGGAGCCGATACCGCATAGTCAACCGCCGATAGGAAGGAGCCCGAGATGCCATCCGCCAATACCTTGGGTGATCGACTGCGGCGACTGCGCCTAGCCTCAGGCTTGGGTCAGCAGGATCTGGCAGAACGCGCACGCATCGCCGCAGGCACGGTGTCGATGCTCGAACGTGGTCGAGCGTCAGTCGATAGTCGGACCATCGATGCGCTTGCGCAGGTGCTAGACGTAGACCCCGACTATTTTGCCCGCGCCGGGCTGGAGCCAAGATCATCGACGCCGCAGCTTCGCGCATACGCAGACGCCTCGCAGAAGACGGTTGACCGCGTCCAGAGCGACAGCGAGACCGCCGTGATCGCTATTCGTGAAATCGGCCTTCGGCTGGTGGACGACGCGCTCCTGCTGTACGACGGCGATCGAAACGACGAACTGGAGATCGAGAGGTTCGCCGAGGATGTTCGGTCTCAAGCGGGTCTTCCGGAAGGGGAACCCGTCGGGAACGCAATTCGAGCGGCCGAGCGCTTGGGATGCGTGGTCCTGCCCATGGACAGCGAGCTCGGCCGGCACATGGGAATGTCTCTTCGCGTCGACAATCTGCCGGTGCTTCGCGTGAGCCGGAGCTCGACAGATCCGGCTGATGCGATCCCGGGAGACCGGCAACGATTCACAGTCGCACACGAAATCGGACACCTTGTCCTGCACGCTGGGTTGGAAGCCCCTCTGGCCCCCACGGAAGCGAATCGACGTGAGCATGAGGCGCATCGATTTGCATCGGCTTTTCTTGCGCCCGGAGACGCGGTTCTCGATGACCTTCATCGGCTCGGCGGAAGAGTGACGCTGAGCACGCTCACTCGCATGAAGGAGAAGTGGGGCTACTCCATCAAGGCTTTTGTCGTGCGCTTCCGACAGCTAGGCGTCATCGACGACGACCACGCGCGCAGTCTCTACAAGCAGATCTCTGCGCGCCGATGGAACAAAGTTGAGCCGGTTGCCGTCGGCAACGAATCAGCCGTCTGGTTCTCGAAGGCTGCGGCTCAGATGGGATCTACCGCAGGCGCGTCCGCCATAAAGTCCATGAGTCTTCGGAGTGGTCTGGGCGAGGCATACTTCCATCGATGGATGGAATGGTCTCCTCGGCAAAGCAAGACTCAGGGGCTGGCGTCAGTCTCCAAGTTCACTCCGCGAAAGCCGACGCGGAGCGCGGAGCCTCAAGCAGACGCTTCGATCTCATTTCTCCCTTTCGCGCGCCGTTCATAGCGATCATCTACCCTTATGTCATTCGGGTGGCTCCAATCATGAACCCGAACCCGGACTAGGACATGCTCGCTCGGGCGTTCCTGGAGCAGGCGCAGTTCTTGCGCGAGGGGAAGAAGCAACCTCGCGCGGACGAACCATCTTCGCGATAGTCGCCGGGTTGCGGCCCAACATCTTGGCGATGTCCTTGATGTAGGCGCCGGAATCATAAAGCTTCCTCGCCCGCTGCCGCTCCGCGTCGGTGATAGTGCGGCGGAGCGTGACGCCGGCCTTGACGAGGTGCGTCGTAACTGTCTGGCGGTGGATGCCGTGCGTCTCCGCAATGGCGTAAACACTGAGTCCGGAACGGTAGTCCGAGATGACCAGTTCAAGGAGCGCCGGGGTCATCTGCTGGAGGGAGCGTGTCCCGGCTATGTGCTCACGAACAGAACCCTGCAGAACGCGCTGAATCTCGCCTCTTCGCAACGCGTCACGAAGCGCCAACAGGGGTCTCGAATTAATTGAAAGGGCTTCCGCTGGGGCCACACCGCACGCGGCGCCTCTCCATAGGGAGAGGCGCCGCGCACTTCTTGGTCGTCGGGATGTGCCGCCGCCGGGTTCATGGGAGCGCGGACGACGCGTCCGATTGGCGCTCGATTACTCGCGGCGCGGCAGTGTCCGGGGCATCTAGGCGGGCCGCGCCTTGTCGAAGCGTGCAATTGCTGGTTCCGATCTCAACGTCATGGCGATGTTGTCGGTGCCGTCGAGGAGACGCTGCTTTACGGACGGGTCGATCGAGAACATGATGGCGTGCTCGGAGCAGGTGATGGTCTGCTGTTCGAGGTCGACCGTTACCTGAGCCTCGAGTGTGGCCTCGAGCGCGTCCCAAAGGCCTCGGTTATCGTTCTCCGACACCTCGGCGGCGAGGAGGCCTTGCTTGCCAGAACTGCCTTGGAAGATGTCGGCGAAGCGGGAGCTGAGGATCGCCGCGGAACCCGTAGTCCCGCAATGCCCAGATGGCGTGTTCTCGAGTCGGAGTCGGAGTCGGAGTCGGAGTCGGAGTCGGAGCCGGAGCCGGCTCCGGGGATCGTGGCGTGCGCGTACCGTGCCTGCTTCAGGATGAAGTCCGTGTTCCGTCGCCAGGTATGGAAAAGGGTGTCGTCGTACCCTGCCTTGGTGGCGCGCTTCATGAACTGCGCGGGGACGATCTGGTCGGTGTCGACGCTGTTCGGCTTGAGCGGCATCGCGACCCCTGTGACCGTGGTGAACTTCTCCATGCCCACGGTGCCTTACAGGGCGACGCTGGGGTAGCCCTTCCCCAGCCAGTGCGACAGTCTCGAGGCGTATTCGCGTTGGAACGACAGTGGTCCGCTTTGGGCGATGTAGTCGTCGTCGTAGATGGCGATGAAGATCGTCAGGGTGAGGAAGAAGTGCGCTCCCATCTCGAATAGCGCGACGTAGTCGTGCGTTTCGAGGGCTACTCGTTCCTGGTCGGTGAATTCGAGCCAGCTGGTGGTTTCGACGCTGTTGTTCGTGCCGAGGCGGCGGCCGTAGTCGGCTTCCCAACGCTGGACGAGGGCGACGGGGCCGGCTTTGTACGCGGCGAGGAGGTCGGGGTCGCCGTCGACTTGGTAGAGGAACTTGTTGACGTAGTACCTGCTCATCGCGGGTCTCCTTCCGGGTACCAGGTCATGTACATCTCGCGAGTGTGGAAGAGGTCGAGTTCGTCGACGTAGGCGGCGTCGACGGGGCCGGCGATGCCGAGCATGAGGATCAGGTCCATGAAGCCGTGGGTGGCGTTGCCGACGCCCGACATGCTCTCGTGGGTGACGTTTTCGAGGATGGCGTCGATGTTGCCGGTGGAAAGCCATTCGATGGCCTGCTTGTCGAAGGCCGGGTCGGGGCCGGTCTCGCCGAACATGCGCGGTCCACCGAGCTCGAGGGAGAGGTGCCCGCTGCCGACGGCGGCGATCTTCTTTTCGGAGGGGTACTCGTCGATGATCGACCGGATGGCCCGGCCGAGGTCGTAGAACCGCTTCGGGCTCGGCAGGGGTGGTGCGAAGATGTTGGTGTAGATCGGCACCACGGGAAGATCCGCCTGCGGGCGGGTGGTGATGATGGGGCAGATGATCGAGTGGTCGATCTTCAGTTCGTGGCTGATAGAGAAGTCGAACCCCCGATCGAGCAAGCCTTGGAACATGAACCCGGAGAGGTCTTCGTGCCCTTCCAGGAGGTATTTCGGGATGCCGAACTCGCGCTCTTCGTTGTAGAAGGTGGCGTCGTACTTGGGCTGCTTGCCGATGAGGAACGTGGGGTAGTTGTCCGAGAAGAACTGATGGAAGTGGTCAGCGCCGACCATGACGAGGATGTCCGGGTCTGCGGCGGTGAGGGTCTCCCGGTACGCCTCGACCTTCCGCTTCCACTCGGCAGCCTGGGGGATGCGGTCCTCGGGTGCGGTCAGCTCGGTGGCTTTGAGGAAGAACGGGTGGTGCGTTGTCGCGAGGACCGCGGAGAGGTGCGCCATCGAAATCTCCAGTCTTTGTCGGTCGGGTCAGTGGTCAGTGTCGGTTGTGACGAATCGTGCGTTGCGGTCGACGGAGTAGTACACGTCCGGCCCGATGGGGGAGCGTTGCTCTTCGGCGATCTGCCCGATGAGGCCAGCGGTGCGGGCCAGTAGCGAGAAGCCGCGGAGCATCGACACCGGCAGGTGGAGATCGGCGAGGGCCGCGCCAGCGATGCCCGCACCGTTCAACGGAAGGGTACGGCCGAGGATCTCCGGGTGCACGCGGCCGAAGGCCTCGAACAGTCGCATGTGCGGGCCGCGCACGCCTTCTTCGGTGGCGATGCGGATCATCGCGGGAACACGTGGGTCACCGGACTTGTGTACGGGGTGTCCTAGACCGGGCACGAACGTGCCGGCGCCCTTGACGTCTTTCAAGACGGTGCGGGCGGTGTCGTCCCATTGCTCATCGGTCCACGAACTGCTGTCGCCGAGCCCGTCGACGATTCGATGAAGGAACGTGCCGGTGTCTTCGGTGACGCCGAGGAAGCGTGATCCGCCGCCGAGCAGGCCCGCCGCGATGGCACCTTGGATGGAGTCCGGCGCGCTGTAATAGGTGAGACGCGCGGCGATCGCGGTGGGGGTGAAGCCGTGGTCGGCGAGGGACACAAGCACGGCTTCGAACAAGCGCACCTCGCCGGCACTGGGACGTCGCTGCGCGACCATCCAGAATGCGAGTTCGCCGAAGCCGACGTTGCCCATGAGGTCGTCTGCGACATCGAGTCCCATGAGTTTGATGTTGTCAGCGTCTGAGGTGCCGAGAGAGGTCATGTACTCAGTCATGGGTGTTCTCCGGGGCGCTCAGCCAACTGCGGATCTCTTCGTTGTCTGCGCCGAGGGGCGGTGCGGGGGAGACGTACCGCGGCGGGGTGAGTGAGAACGCGATGGCGTTACGGATCATGGGGATAGCGGCCTCACCCTCGCCGACGTGCACGACAGGATTCAGTCCAAGCCGTTCCGCCAGAGCGACTCCACCGTCGATCGTGTTGATCGGTCCGCACGCAACACCTGCCTCGGTGAGGATGTCGAACCATTCCGCGATCGTGCGGGTGGACAGCGCCTCGATCAGGAGCGGGCGCAGCTCGCCGCGGTTGTGGTTCCGATCCTCGGTCGTGCGGAACCGTTCGTCGTCAGGCAGATCCGGGATGCCGAGCGCGGTGGCGAGCCTGCGGAATTGGGCGTCATTCGCGGCGACGATGACGATCTCGCCGTCCGAGGCGGGCAGCGGCTCGTACGGGAAGAGGCTGGGGTGGGCGTTACCCATCCGGAACGGGACCTTGCCGCCGGCGACGAAGGTGGAGCTGTGGTTCGCCATCGCGGCGAGGGCAGTGGAGAGCAAGTTCACCTCGATGTGCTGACCGAGCCCGGTGGTGTTGCGGTGGTTCAGCGCAGCGAGGATGCCGATGGTGGCCTGCATACCGGTCATGATGTCGAACACGGACAATCCGCTGCGGTACGCCTGCCCATCCGGGTCGCCGGTCAGGCTCATCAGTCCCGACGCCGCTTGAACGACGAGGTCGTAGCCGGGTAGCGCTGCGCCCCCCGCGGCACCGAAGCCGCTGATGGAGGCGTAGAGCACCGACGGGTTGGCTTGGCTGACCGTGTCGTAGTCGAGACCGAACTTCCGCAGGCCGCCGGGCTTGAAGTTCTCGATGACAATGTCTGCGCGCCGCGCGAGTTCCTGAGCGAGAGTTCGATCCTTTTCGTCGCCGAAGTCGAGCACAACGTCCCGCTTGTTGCGGTTGATGCCGAGGTAATACGTGGAGACCCCGTCGCGTTCGGGGGGTACCCATCCGCGGGTCTCGTCGCCATTGGGTGCCTCGACCTTGATCACTGCGGCGCCCAGGTCCGCCATGATCTGCGTGGCGAATGGGCCCGCGAGAACTCGGGAGAAGTCCGCGACGAGCAAACCGGAAAGCGGTCCCCGAGAGTCCGTGTCTTGCGCGTCGAGCGGCTTGAGCCTCGACGCGGCTTTGGAGCTGAGAGC
Source organism: Microbacterium sp. B24 (assembly GCF_000333415.1). Lineage (NCBI taxonomy): Bacteria > Bacillati > Actinomycetota > Actinomycetes > Micrococcales > Microbacteriaceae > Microbacterium > Microbacterium sp. B24. The sequence goes on from NZ_BADB01000502.1 coordinate 9,644, forward strand.
GGACATTATTATCCTCACCTTTTCGGACAGGCGTCCGACTAGCGGACATGCCTATTTCAGTGCATCCGATGCAGAGCGTCAAGTAGACGCTTGGCTGTGGCGCTGAGAGCGATGAGCGTGACCAGACCACGACGCCGTGGCAAGGTCGCTGTAGATGATCCTCCACCGGCAGGTGGACTACACGAACGCGGGAGATTTCCATGCGACCTACCATCAGCAGCCCCGACTTCATCGAGGCGCTCGCCCGCGGGCTCGACGTCATCCGCGCCTTTGGCAACGTGCACCGACCCATGTCCTTGACGGAGGTTGCCGAGGCGGCTGCGCTTGCGCGCCCGACTGCACGCCGGGCGCTCATCACCCTGACCGAGCTGGGTTATGTCCGCACCGATTCCGGCACGTTCTCGCTCACGCCCCGCGTACTTGAGTTGGGCATGGCGTACGTGGCCTCCAGTGATGTCTGGGAGTTGACCCGTGGCCATTTGCGTGACCTCGTCCACGCGACCAATGAGTCCTGCTCGATTGCTCAGCTCGATGGGTCCGACATCGTGTACGTCTCGCGCGTCGCCGTGCCCAAGCTGGTAACCCTTTCCGTGACCATCGGCACACGTTTCCCGGCTGCGGTGACCTCGCTCGGCAAGGTACTTCTCGCATCCCTGAGCACCGACGAGCTGGAGAAGACGCTTGCCACACCGTCGCGTTCCGGCATCCACCCGCAGGTCGTCCTCGACCGGGAGGAACTGAATGTCGCTCTTCGGGACGTGCGAGCACGGGGCTGGGCGCTGACCGATCAGCAGCTCGCGCCCGCCGTGCGTTCAGTCGCCGCCCCCATCCGCAACGGCGAGGGAACGGTCGTGGCTGCTGTGAACGTCAATGCGCACGCCATGGAGACCTCGCTGAAAACCCTGGTCGACGACTATCTCCCGGAGTTGCTGCGGGCGGCAAGCGCCATCAGCGCCGATTGGGCGCTGTGGGATTCGCGCCCGCTGGAGACACTGCGTCCAGACGCGCAGCGAGGTGCTTCACTGCCCGCGTAACGCCCGTCCGGGAGCTGCGTATCCCCGCGCGGCGACGAATATGCGACCGATGAAGCACGTGAGAGTCCCTCATGAGCTTCTTGACACTCGCCTCTGCGTGTGTTGAGAATGTTCCCGACGAGCCTCTGGCCGCTAGGCGGACACTCGTACGGAGAAATGGACGCTGGGGTCCGCCCAATGAAGGGAATGCTCATGGAGAACTACGACGTCATCGTCGTCGGGTACGGACCGGTGGGGCAGATGGCCTCCGCCCTGCTGGGTCAGGCCGGTCATAAGACTGTGTCTGTCGAGCGGCACGCGCAGATGTACGGCCTGTCGCGAGCCGGTCACATCGACGACGAGATCATGCGGCTGCTGGACCGTGTCGGTGCGGGCGAGGAGTTCCGCGAGGATGCTGTGGAGTGGGAGCTCTACGACATGCGCAACAAGGCCTTCGGCGGCGATCTCCTGATGAGCTTCGACTGGTCAGTCATCGGGCCCCACGGGTACCGCTCGCACTGGATCTTCTACCAGAACAACCTCGAACTCGCCCTGAACCGACAGGTGGAGAACACGGGCAATGTCGAGGTTAATTTCAGCACGGAGTTGCTCCGCTTCGAGCAGGACGCCGATGGCGTGACCGCCTACGTGCGCCACCGCCAGAGCGGGCAGGAGAGTACCCTCCGTGCGAAGTACATGCTCGCCGCAGACGGTGCGAACAGCTTCGTCCGAAACACTCTCGGGATCGAGGCGAAGCAGGGTCAGGTCGGCCCCAACCAGCTCGTCATCGACACGCTGCAGAAACGGGACCTGAAGTTCGAGTTCGACAACGGCCAGTTCGCCGACCCCGAAGCGCCCGGCTGCCTTTTCCAGCTCGGCAAGCACCACCGCCGGTGGGAGTTCACTCTCGGGGAGGATGAGGATCCCAACGACTACACCATCGACACCGTGTGGGAGCGGCTCAAGCCGTGGGTCAGTCCCGAAGACGTCGAGGTGCTGCGTTGGCCGATCTATCGCTTCCGGGAATCCATGGCGCAGGAGTGGCGCCGCGACCGGATCTTCCTCATCGGCGACGCCGCCCACACCCTCTGGCCGTTCGCGGGTGAGGGTATGTGCAATGGTCTGCGGGACGCTGCATCCATCACCTGGCGCCTCGACCTGGTCCTCAAGGGAATCGCGTCCCCGCGGGTGTTCGATACCTACCAGGACGACCGGCAGCCGAACATGCAGGGGTGGACGGACTACTCCCGCGAGATCGGTCTGCCCTGCATCGTCATGGACAAGGAGGCTGCGGCGGGGCGCGACCAGTTCCTCTTCGCGGTGCAGCAGGACCCGTCGCTGATGCCTCCGGTGACGATTCCTCCCGGGCCCACGGCCTTCTCCCGCGAGGCCGACCCGACCGCGGGTCTCACGGCCGTGCAGGGTCAGGTCCGTGCGGGGGAGAGGCAGGGCCTTCTGGACGATGTCGCTGGCCGGGGCTTCCAGCTCATCACCACCTCGCAGGAGGTCGTCGAAGCGCTCACCGAGCAGGAGCGTGCGGCGCTGGAGCGCATCGGCGCGAGCATCATCGTGATCGGCGCTGCCGGCTCAGGCGCCCCGATCGAGGACGTCAACGGTACCTACCGCGACTGGTTCGAGTCGCTCGACCGAGTCGCTGTGATCGCCCGCCCGGACTACTACCTGTTCGGCTCGGCCACGGACCGTGATGACGTGCATCAGCTCCTCGGCTCGCTCAGCGACGCCCTCGGTGTCAAGGTTCCCGCCTAAGGAGATTCCCGGATGCCAGAGCAGGACCACACTCCACCGTGGAAAGCCGAGGCGGAGGCGCATAAGCGTGCCATGCCCTTGCAACGGTTGACCGGCAACGGAATGGACTATGCCGACGTTGTCGAGCTGTACCGCCTCGTCGACGATGGCACACCCTGGTCCGACGCCGCGGAACACCTCGGAGACATCGGTCTCGCTCGAGCTACGGATGCTATCGGGGCCGGCCACAGCGTCACCGCGATCAGTTGGTACCGCGCGGCCGCCGCGTGCTATCGCGTCGGGCAGGTGCCGCTGCCTGACGACCGTGAGCAGAAGCGGCGAATGTACCGGAAGCTGATCGACAGTTATGGTGCCGCCGGCTCGCTGGAGGATCCACCCGTTGAGCACGTCGAGATCCCCTGGGGAGATGGAGCCCTCTGCGGCTGGCTCCTGCGTCCCCCGGGGGTTGCTGCCCCGCCGACCGTGATCGTTATGGGTGGGTTCGACGGGTGGAGGGAGGAGTATCACGTTGGTGCCACCTATCTCCGAGATCGCGGACTCGCGGTACTGCTCGTCGACGGGCCCGGGCAGGGCGAGACGCGACTCTTTCAGGGAATCACCATGGATCACACCGTCGACGCCGCCTTCTCCGCAATGATCGACTACCTCATCGCAGACAACCGTGTAGGGGACACCGTCGCCATCTGGGGCAACAGCATGGGGGGATTTCTCGCCGCGCTCGTGGCCAGTCGCGACTCGCGCGTGGCGGCATGCGTCGTCAACGGGGGCACGAACCGCCCGGCCGAGATCCTGGACCGCTTCCACCGCTTCACCTCCAAGATCCAACCCCTCCTCGGTATCGACAACCCCGAGGCGGCCTCTGCCGCAATGAACGAGTACGTCCTCACCCCCGACGAACTGCGGCACCTCACAAGTCCGCTGCTGCTACTGCACGGCACCCCCGACCGGGTGTTCCTCATCGAGAACGCCCGCACGCTTTTCGATCAGGCGGGCACGGGCGACAAGACATTCCTCGAGTGGGCCGATGGTGACCACTGCATCTATAACCACTCGCACGAGAAGCATGTGCTGGTCGCCGACTGGCTCGCCGACCGCCTCGCACGCGCCGCCCGCTGAACTCCCGGAAAGCTCGGCATCGCCGACATCGCGATGGAGTACGGCGGCAAGGACAACGACCTCGACGCCACGCTCCAGCTCTCCAGCGCGAGCGTGCTGCCGAGCTTCATGCTCACGAGCGACACCGTCAAGAACGGCAATCTTCACCCTCAGGCCCGACCTCGTGACGCAGGCCGTCACCTCTCTCGGCGCCGCAGGCATCACCGCCGACGCCTCGCAGTTCGACACGTCGCTGCTGAGCGAGCTGTACGCCGAGAGTCCGGACCTCATGTCGGGCTTCAGCGTCCCCGCAGCGGCGACAGCGACGGATGCCGGGGCGGCCCGAGCTCGCCCGGCGTCCTTCCCCCCTCTCCCCGAGGGGCGTGCATCCGCCTTCCGCAGAGCGCGTAAGATGTATGCATCTGAATCCAACTTGGAGGCATCACCCGCATGACCACGTACAACGTCGGCATCATCATCGGCAGCATCTCGTCGACCTCGATCAACCGTCGCCTCGCGAACGCTCTGGTTCGCCTTGCGCCGCAGGCCGACCTCACCCTCACCGAGCTGCCCATCGCCGCTCTGCCGTTCTACTCCGCCGACAACGACGGTGCCATCCCCGCCGAGGCCGCCGCGTTCAAGTCCTCGATCGAGTCGTCGGACGCCGTCATCATCGTGACCCCCGAGTACAACCGCTCAGTGCCCGGCGTGCTGAAGAACGCGCTCGACACGGCGAGCCGTCCGTGGGGACAGAACAGCTTCGCCGGCAAGCCGTCGGCCGTCATCGGCGCCTCCATCGGCGCGATCGGCACCGCGGTCGCCCAGCAGCACCTGCGCTCGATCCTGTCGTTCCTCGCCTCGCCCGAGCTGTCGCAGCCCGAGGCGTACATCCACCTGCGCGACGGTCTCATCACCGATGACGGCGAGGTCACCGACGAGTCGACCGCCGAGTTCCTCGTCTCGTGGCTGAAGGCCGTGCACACCCACGTCGCGAAGTCGCTCAGCTCCGCCGAGTGATCATCGCCGCTCGCTGAAGGGGTGCCCGCCGTCCGGCGGGCACCCCTTCGTCTGCAACCGGCAACCAGAGGCGGCGCGTCAGGCACCGTCCCGCGTGCGCAGGAGCTGCAGCTCCCAATCGGCGGGTAGGCGATCGGCGGGGCCGGGCACCGGCTGATCCAGCGGGTGGCTCGTCGGGGGCGCGAGCGAGGGACCGATCACCGCCGTCTGTGCGCGGTAGTCCCACCACCAGCTCTCGCCCGGCTCGTAGCTCTGCACGTAGCGGTGGCCGGAGTCCGCCGCGTGCGCCGATGCGTGGCGATGCGGCGACGAGTCGCAGCAGCCCACGTGACCACACCCGGCGCAGCGGCGCAGATGCAGCCACCATCCGCCGCCCGCCTTGCAGTCGGCGCAGCCGTCGCCGCTGGGTGCGGCACTCACATCGATCTGCGGCATCCGTCGACCCCCTCCACGCGGGCGAGCCCGACCACTCTTCAGCCGATCTCGGCGATCGCGTCGGTGATCACCCGCGCCACCTCGACGGGGTGGGTCTGCATCACGAGATGCGGTGCATCCAGTTCCACGACCTTTCTCAGTCCCGCGCGCTGGTATCCGAAGCGCTCGACGTCGGGGTTGATGGTGCGATCCGCCGCCGACACGATTCCCCAGGCCGGCTTCGTCTTCCATGCCGCCGCCGGCGCACCCTCGCCGAACGCCAGCGCCGCCAGGGGTCGCTGCGAGGCGGCGAGCACCTGTGCGTGCGCCAGGGCGACGCCGTGGGCGAACACCTCCGGGAAGGCATCCACCTCGACCGTCACGTCCGTGCCCGGCTCGCCGCCGTCGACGGGGAACGGCGTGTACACCAGGTGCTGGGCGAGGTCGGAGTCGGGAAAGCCACCCTGCAGCTCTCCGAGGCTCTCACTCTCCGTGAGTGCGTATCCGGAGACGTAGACCAGTCCGACGACGTTCTCGGCCATGCCCGCGACCGTGATGACCGCCCCGCCATACGAATGACCGGCCAGCAGCACGGGGCCGTCGATCTGCTCGACGACGGAGCGGATGTAGGCGGAGTCGCCGATGAGGCTGCGATTGGGGACGGCGGGAACGCGGACGCGCATTCCCTGATCGAGCAGGGCGCGGGTGACGGGGGCCCAGCTGGCCGCGTCGGCGAATGCGCCGTGGATGAGGACGATGGTCGGTGTCTCGGTCATGGCCGGCTCCCTCTCTGCGCGGGGCGTCGACCCGATGCCGATCCGCTCCCGCCCGGCCACCGTAGGCAGCCGTGGCCGCAGCGAGGCAGGGCCGACTGTCGAAAAGGCGGCTCGACATCTGTCGAGCGCCTGCGCGGGCGTGTCGGCGCCGGGCGGGGGACAATGGCACGTGCCGCGTCGCGCGAGAAGGGAGACACCGTGCCCGCTGCACGTCGTCGCATCGGTTTCCTGCTCTTCGACGGCGTGAAGGCGCTCGATGTGATCGGTCCGGCGGAGGTTTTCGCCGAGGCCAATCTGACCGCCGACACGTACGATCTCGTCTTCCTCTCCGCGTCGGGCGCAGATGTCATGACGAGCATGGGTCTCGCCTTCGGCGTCCACGCTGCGGCATCCGACAGCGGTCCCCTCGACACGATCGTCGTCCCCGGGAGCGAGTGGGCGCCGGACGTCTTCGACGACGCCGAGCTGCGCGCCGCCATCGTCCTGCTGTCGCGTCGGGCGCGTCGCGTCGCGTCGATCTGCAGCGGCGCCTTCGGCCTCGCCGCCGTGGGTCTGCTCGACGGCGGCCCCGCGACCACGCACTGGAAGTTCGCGGACGAGCTGGCTCGTCGACACCCGGCCGTGCGCGTGGATGCCGAACACCTCTTCACGCGGCAGGGTGAGGTCTTCACGTCCGCCGGCGTCGCCGCCGGCATCGACCTCGCGCTGTGTCTCGTGGAAGACGACCTGGGCGCGGACGTCGCCCGCACGGTGGCGCAGGGCCTTCTGGTCTACATGCGCAGAGCCGGCGGTCAGGCGCAGTTCTCGGCACCGCTGCGCGCCCGCACGCCGCGCACGTCGCTGGGCGCCGCCATCGCGGCGTATGTCGCCGAGAACCCGACGCGCCCGCTGACGGTGGGCGAGCTGGCCGCGCACGTCAACGTCAGCACGCGGCACGTGACCCGCGTCATCCGTGACGAGCTGGGCGCGACGGCCGCCTCCTACGTCGCCGCGGTGCGCCTGTCGATCGCCGTCGGACTGCTCGAGTCCGGGGCGGCGGTCACCGAAGCTGCGGCGTCGGCCGGGTTTCCCTCCGTCGTGGCGCTTCGGCGCGCCTTCGCGGCGCAGTACCGCATGACGCCCTCCGAGTATCAGCGCCGGTTCCGCCGCACCGCATCGGTCTAGACCGCTGCCTCAGGACGCGATCTCCTCGGCATCCGCATCATCGTCGACGCAGATCGGGTCGAGCTCCGCGGCCACCGCCACGGCCTGCGCTGGGTCACCGTCCGCGGGCGCCCTGTTCGCGTCGCGCACCAGATCCGCCAGCGCGGCGACACCGGGTGTCTGCGGCTCAGCGAAGAAGAGGGTCATCGTCCACCCCGCCGCCCCGGCGAGCGTGAGCGACTCGGCACGCAGCGTCACCCAACCGTGTGCGTCGATGTACACCATCGGCCACGCGTTGAACTGCGGCCCGACACCGCATGCGCCCCAGATGCGCCGAAACCGGTCGTCGGTGCGGCCGAGCGCTGCGACGATCTGGCGGAGCCTCGCATCGCGTGGATCCGCGTGGTATCTGAGCGATGCGACGAGGGCGCGCGCCGTGCGCTCCCAGTGCGCTTCGGAGTGCGGGTCGGGATAGTGGGCGAACACCGACATCACGAGGTTCATGCCGGGACGCAGTCCACCCGGTGCCAGGAGGAGACCGGGCCGGTTGACCGCGACGACGTCCATCGTCGCATTCGAGATGTAGGCGGGCGTATCACGGTGCAGGCGCAGCAGGTCGAGAGCACCCGACGGCATCTGGCCGGTCGTCGCCGGTTCGGCATGTCCGGCTGCCAGCGCGGCCATGCGCCGCAGATGCTCGTCTCCGTAGTGGTCGAGCCGCAGCGCGCGGCTGAGCGCGGAGAGCACCTGCTGGGACGGCTGGTGGCCGCGCCCCTGCTCCAAGCGCAGGTAGTAGTCCGCACTGATGCCGGCGAGTTCGGCGACCTCCGTGCGTCGCAGGCCGGCCACCCGTCGCCCCCGCTCTGCGGCCAGACCGACGCTCTCGGGGCTCAGCGATTCGCGACGGTCGCGCAGAAACTCGGCGAGGGGGTTGCGCGTGCCGTCCATCGTTCTCCTCGGGGTTTTGGAGAGGGCATTCCAATTGTGGATCCCGCGTCGCCCTGAGCGTGGGGCGCAAACGGACAGGAATGCGCCGGATCCGGACCGATCCGTGAGTCGTCCACCCGCCGACGGAGTACGTTCGACACCGTGGGTCGACCCCGGCGATATGACGAGAACGAGCTCCTGGATGCCGCGCAGGAGCTCTTCTGGACGCGCGGATACGATCGCACCTCCGTCGAGGACATCGCTGCGGCATCCGGTGTCGCCACCAGCAGCCTGTATGCGACGCACGGCTCCAAGCGCGACCTTTTCCTTCAGGTCTTCCGGCGGTACTGCGCAGGCCGCGTCGATGTCGTGGCGGATGCCGTGTCGGACAGCACCGATGACGGAGACGAGCTGCTCGCGATATTCCTGCGCCGCGTGGTCGACGACTGCGTCTCCTATCCCGACCGCCGCGGATGCCTCATGCTCACCAGCCTCACCGAACTGCGTGAGCGCTTCCCCGAAGTGGTCGAGATCTCCACCGTCACGATCGCGGCGATGGAGGAGGCCGTTGCGACCGCGCTGGCCCACACCGCCCATCGCGCCGGGCGCCGGCTGCACGCGCGCGACGTCGCCGCCCGCGCCGAGCAGGCGGTGCTGGCCTCGCAGGCCGTCATCCACCTCAGCCGGCTTCCCCTGCCGCGGCCCCGTCTGCTCGCGATGGGCGAGGCCCTCTTGAGGTCCTGACAGAATCCGTCAGACGTCGAAAGCCTCCGCCGGGCCTTCGCGGTAGATTCGCACCAGGAGGCGAGCATGGCAGAGTTCAGCAGAGGCTTCGGATCCCGCCGCCGCGAGTCGGATGCGCAGCTTCCGCCGGGGCAGTACCTCACGGCGGACTTCCCCGTGCTGTCGGCGGGTCCGACGCCGCGGATCGCGACCGAGGAGTGGGAGTTCTCGGTGGTCACCGAGACCGGACAGACGACATCGTGGTCGTGGGAGCAGCTGCAGGCGCTTCCGATCGAAGACATCCACACCGACATCCACTGCGTGACCCGGTGGTCCAAACTGGGCACCCGATGGCGCGGTGTGTCGCTCGACACGCTGCTGGAGGGGGTCGCGACGACGGCCGTCTCGGCGATGGCGCACTCCTATGGCGGCTACACGACCAACGTGCCGCTCGTCGATCTCCGCGGTGGACGCGCGTGGGTCGCCTTCGAGTTCGACGGCGCTCCTCTCGCACCCGAGCACGGCGGTCCCGCACGACTGCTCGTGCCCCACCTCTACTTCTGGAAGAGCGCGAAGTGGGTGCGCGGGCTCGTCCTGCAGGAACGCGACGATCCCGGCTTCTGGGAGCAGAACGGCTACAACCTCCACGGGGATCCGTGGCGGGAGGAACGCTACTGGTGAGCGCCTCGGCCTGGCTTCCGGCCCACGTGGCCGCGGTTGCCGCCCTCACCGCACATGCCCGTCGGATCACCCTGGACGTGCCCGCCTGGCCGGGCAATCTGCCGGGCCAGCACCTCGACGTGCGTCTGACCGCTGAGGACGGATACCAGGCAGAACGGTCGTACTCGATCGCAAGCATCGGAGATGGTCCGCTCGTCGAGCTCGCGGTCGACGAGGTGCCTGACGGCGAGGTGTCGCCCTACCTCGTCCGCGACGTCCAGCCGGGTGACTTCCTCGAGGTCAAGGGACCCCTCGGCGAGTACTTCGTCCGGCGTGAGGACGATCCCGCGCCCGTGCAGTTGATCGCGGGGGGATCGGGGGTCGTGCCCCTGCTGGCCATGGCTCGCGCGCGTGCCGTCGCCGACGGTGCGGCTCCGTTCCGCCTGCTCTGCTCGACCCGTTCGCCGGCCGACGCGATGTACGCCGACGAGATCTCCCGCCTTCCACCCGCCGCGTTCACGGTGTCGTGGGTCTACACACGCCAGCCGCCGCCCGGGTGGCCGCGAACGGCAGGCCGCGTCACCGATGTCGAACTGGCGCAGCTGTGTTGGCCGCCCGCGGAGCGCCCCGCCGTCTTCGTGTGCGGGCCGACGTCGTTCGTGGAGGCGGTCGCCGACGCGCTCGTTCGCATCGGGCACGAGCCGGCGCGGATTCGCACGGAGAGATTCGGAGGGTCATCATGACGACGGATGCCGTGGCGCACCCGACGCCCGTCGGGCGCCGCGTCGCTCGAGTCGACGGCAACGCACTGGCGGGGATGCTCTCCGGCGTGTTCGCCGACGACCCGACCTCGATCGTCGTCGTGTGCGGGCATTGCGCGCGCTCGGGACCGTTGGCCGAGGCCGTCGTGGAGCGCGACGAGCATGCCGCGATCGTGCGCTGTCGCGGGTGCTCCCGGACGCTCATGACGGTCGTGGCGCCGCCGTCGGGTCCGGCGATCAGGATCGCCGCCCTCGCCGAGCTGATCAGCCCGACTGTCGCCCGCTAAGCCGACGCGAGCTCGGGTCGGGCCTCCCACAGTCTCGCGGTCTTCAGCGCGAGGTGCAGAGTGCTGCGCTGCAGGCCGTCGGCCAGCGCTTCGCGCACCGCCGCGGGCATGTGCTCGAGGCGGTAGTAGAGCGTCGTGCGGTGGATGTGCAGCCGGGCACAGGTATCGGGTGCCCGGCCCGCCTCGTCAAGATAGGCCTCGATGGTCTGACGCTGTACCTCGTCACCGGCGGTCAGCAGCGCGTGCGCGGCGGGGGAGACCAACTGAAGCAGGCGCGGCGAGGCGGGGACGGACTGCACCAGCATCCATCCACCGAGATCTTCCGCCCGCGGCGCGAGTGCCTGCGGCATCGTGGCACGCAGACGCGCGGCATCCAGGGCCTGGCGGATCGTCGGCAACGGATCGTCGCGATCGGGCGGGCAGTCGGCGGTCGCGAGAGCAGACGGGCGCGCCGCGTGCGCACGCGTCTCGCGCTCGACGGCGGCGATGCAGGCCGCCATGTCGACCGTCGCGGGGGAGATCAGGACGACGGCGTCGTCGACGATGTCCACGAAGTCGGTCGGCGCGGGCAAGGCTGCGGCGAGGCGGCGCCCCAGCGCGATCTGTTCCACCTCGCCGGCGCCGTTCGCGAGCACGGCCCAGACGCGCAGCGGTTCATCGGGCGCGACGACCCATCGCCGGGAGCGGAGCTCCCACAGCGCATCGGTGCGCGCGGTGGCATCACCGGCGAGCAGGGCGGCGCAGACGCGCTCGCGTCGGCCGCCGTCGCCGCCGTGTGCGCGTGCCAGCAGATGGACGGCGGCGTCGACCACACCCCAGGCACGCGAATCCAGGTCGCCCGCCGAGCGACCGATGACGCGCAGGGTCAGTGATCCGACACCGACTGCAACATCGACGAACCGCGCACCGGCGACGGGCTCCGATACCGCCGCCGCCGGTTGTCGGTCGCCCGACGCGCTGCCGGTCAGGCGCACCCGCGCCCCCAACGATCGCGCCACCTGGTCGATCACCTCGATCGTCTTCATGCCCGTCTCCTCGCGTCGCCCCGGTGAGGCCACGGTAGGACCGGCACGACCTCGCGAGCGTGGCCCTTTCATGGCCACCACCGTGCGCGAGCGGCGCGGATGCCGTCAGCCGGCGTGTTCGCGGGCGCGCAGATCCTTGCGCAGGATCTTTCCGGACGTCGACTTGGGGATCGACTCGATGAACTCGACGCGGCGGATCTTCTTGTGCGGCGCGACGTTGTCGGCGACGAAGCCCATCACCTCCTCCGCGGTGAGCCCGGAGTCGGGCGCGGGCACGATGAACGCCTTCGGGATCTCCTGCTTGTCGTCGTCGAGCACGCCGATGACCGCGGCATCCATCACCTTCGGATGACCCAGCAGCAGCGCCTCCAGCTCGGCCGGTGCGATCTGGTAGCCCTTGTATTTGATGAGCTCCTTCACGCGGTCGACGATCGAGAAGTAGCCGCCGTCGTGGTAGACGGCGATGTCGCCGGTGTGGAGGAAGCCGTCGGCATCCAGGGTCTCGGCCGTCGCCTCGGGCTTGTTGAGGTAGCCGAGCATGACGTTCGGGCCCTGCACCCACAGCTCGCCCGGACGGGTGCGCCCGTCGTCTTCGATCTCGGTGATCTCCTCGCCGGTCTCGGTGTCGACGAGCTTGCACACGATGTTCGGCAGGATCGTGCCCACCGAGCTCACCGGGATGTCATCGCGCGTATACGGCATGGCGTGGGAGACGGGGCTCAGCTCGCTCATGCCGTAGCCCTGCATCATGCGCGCGTTGATGCGGCGGGCGGCGATCTCGGCCGTCTCGCCGTCGAGCGGCGCGGCGCCGGAGAACACGGTGTGCACCGTGGAGATGTCGAACTGATCGACGATCGGATGCTTGGCGAGAGCCACCGCGATGGGCGGAGCGATGTACAGGTACGTGCACCCGTAGGTCTGGATGTTGGTGAGGAACTGCACGAGGTCGAACTTGGGCATGGTGACCAGGGTCGCCCGCTGCTTGAGCGCGAGATTGAGCAGCACCGTCATCCCGTAGATGTGGAAGAAGGGGAGCACCGCGAGCACGCGGTCGGTGTTCTTGAGATCGATGTTGATGCGACATTGCGCGACGTTCGCGACGAGGTTGCGGTGACTGAGCATGACGCCCTTGGGAATGCCGGTCGTCCCCGACGAGTAGGGCAGGACGGCCACGTGCGTCGCCGGGTAGAACGACACCTCCGGCGCGGCACGGCCCTCGCCGAGCAGGCTGCGCAGATCGGGATGCCCGTCGGCACCGTCGAGCACGACGAGTCGCTCGGCGGGGATGCCGACGGCCTCTGCCGCCTGCTGCGCGGCGCCCAACAGCGGGCTCACCGTGATGAGCCAGCTGGCCCCGGCGTCTCGCAGTTGCTTCTCGATCTCGCCGGCGGTGTACAGCGAGTTGATCGTCGTCACCGTCGCGCCGGCGCGAAAGATGCC
>NZ_BADB01000501.1:0-2050 GCF_000333415.1 Microbacterium sp. B24
TACGGCGTGCGCGCCGAAGTAGGCATTCGCGATAGACGTGCCCGGTATTTCGGTCGCGGCGCTCTCGTAAGCGTTCTCATCAAAAGCTGGTCGTCCCACGTCTCATCTCCCTAGTAGCTCAACGCTGAACACAACGGCGAGTGAGGCGGCTGCGGCAGCGAGGACACCGAACCCCGCCCAGACCCAGCGGCCTCGATTGGCGATATCGCGTTCGATGGCGGTTAGCACCGTCTCTTTGTCACGTACAAGCTCGGCCTCGACAAAGGCAGCCGTGTGCGTGCAGTCCAGGTGCCGATCCACCAGGCGACGAGCTTCGATGCCGGGCCGCTTGCCTGGTCGTAGTGCCACCGCGGCGCACGCCATCGCAAGGCAAGCGAGAACGAGTGAGGCGACGCCGAATCCGCGCGCGAAGCTCCAAAGCTGCGCTGTGGCGGCCGTGATCAGGACACCAGAAGACACAGCGAGGAACGACGCCTTGTTGCTAACCCCATTGACGCGCGTCGTCGCATCGCTCATCAACCGATCAAGCTCCTCGTTGAGGAGCCGCACGCGATCGAAGCGCATGCGGCGCGCAGAGGCATCCTCCACAGCGGCTGCGTCGCGGTTCTTCCTCATACATCTCAGCGTAGGGAGAACCTCCGACATTGCCCGGTGGGACACAGGAATCCGGCGAGCTGTGCAGCGGCCGTGGCGCCGATCGGACGGTTGATGTTTCTTGGTCGCCGTCGTTCACTGGGGGAGTGCACTGCTCGTTGCCGGTCTGCGGTCTCTCAGAGAACCATCCGAGTTCTCGGCCGCACCCGTCAAGGAGGTGACCCGCCCTCATGAGCGAGTCCAACGTCAACACCCCGCCCGCCACTGCTGCGTCCGCCAATGGACTTGGCTACGGCCCGATCAAGCCCCTCGCGGTCAGACTCAACGAGTCCACCCGCACCCAGCTGGACATCATCGCCCAGCTCAACGACCGAACCGTCACCGACGAAGTCCGCCTCGCCATCGAAGCCTGGATCGACAAGACCAAAGCCGACCCAGCCATCCAACGCCGCGCGAAGGACGTGCGCGATGAGATCGAACGGGAAGCAGCAGGCAAACGCGACGCCATCGCCGCCATCTTCGACGCCAGCCCGGCGCCGAAGACACCGCGAACGCCGTTGAAGCCCCAGGGCACCTGACGGCTCGACCTCAATGGGCGGCCGGCTCGAGCGACGTCCCACCCGGACGCTTGCTCGCCGGTCGCCCTGCACCCACTCGTCCACGCTGATTGCCTGACCTCGTTTGTGCTCTGCGATTCCACGAAAACCATCCCGGTTCCCGGTCGCACGCACAAAGGAGACGCCCGACGGGCCGACGTGGCGAAGAACGTGGTTCAGTCACGCATGGATCTCGCCGCCGCGGAGGCGGTGCTTCATTGTCTAAACAACAACGAAGCACCTATTGCCACGGCGGGTCGAATGCCTCATAACAAAGGACGCAAACGAGAATGACAGCATCTGGCTTTTCGCTCGAGGATGAGACACCCGATGACGACAACACCCCTGGCAACCATCGACCTCCGCGCCCGCCTTGGCGGGTCTGAAACGGGCGGCATGCGATGAAGGTGCGCCACCTACGAGTCCAGAACTTCCGGGGGATCGAAGACAGCGAGATTCACTTCAAGACGCACACACTGCTCGTGGGTGGCAACAACGCCGGGAAGTCGACGATCTGCGAGGCACTTGATCTGGTGCTCGGCCCTGAGCGTCTGTATCGTCGCCCGGTCGTCGACGAGCACGACTTCTACCTCGGGCGCTACCTCGACGAAGAAGGCGCGCCAGTCGAGATCCGCATAGATGTCATCTTGACCCAACTCACCCCGGAAGAGCGACGCCGGTTTGGAGACCAGCACCTTTCGGCTCTGGGACGATAACGCGAGCGAGTTCATTGACGAGGAGCAAGGCGGCGTCGACCGTTCCGCAGAGGATGGCGTGAACTGGGCGCTCCCTGTCTGCTTCATCGGTCGGTATGACCGCAAGGAGAACGATTTCGTCGGCGACACCTTTTTCTGTCACCC
>NZ_BADB01000500.1:0-17345 GCF_000333415.1 Microbacterium sp. B24
CGGCGCCGAGATCCTCGTGCACGGCCTGACCGCCGCGCTGCCGGGCCTCGCCTGAGCGGACGGCGCCTCGTCCGCGCGACCGCGGGTCAGCGCGACCGCGGGTCGTCGACGGGGTCGACGACGGGATGGAAGTTGCCCGACAGGTTCGCCGGTTGCAGCACGTCGCCGAGGCCGCCACGCTTGCCCGTCCAGAGCGACGGGCCGCGCACACCGGGAAGCTGCGTGAGCACACTGCCGGTGAAGCGGCCCTCCGGCGGAATGTACGGGTTCGCCTTGCGGTTCGCGCGCCACGTGCGGAACCGATCGATCAGTCGCGTCATGACACCCTCCTCCTGTTCACGGTAGGTCCTCGCCGCGTCGCGGGCAAGGAGGGGGCCGTCAGGCGGTGAGGTGCTCGATGAGGATCTGCGTGCCGATCCCGATCAGCACCAGGCCACCGACGATCTCCGCCGGGCGGCGGAAGCGCGTGCCGATGCGGTAGCCGATGAAGACGGCGAGAAACGACAGTGCGAAGGTGACGAGACCGATCGTGGTGACGGCGATCGCGACGTCCACGTTCAAGAAGGCGAAGGACACCCCGACGGCGAGCGCGTCGATGCTCGTCGCGACCGACAGGAGCACCACCTCGCGCACGCTGAAGGCCTCGATATCGTGCACGTGCTCGGGGTGCTCCGCGTCCACCGGGGCGTCGGGGCTCAGCGCCTCCCACAGCATCTTCCCGCCGACCAGCGCGAGCAGGCCGAACGAGATCCAGTGGTCCCACGGTGCGATCGCGTCGGCGAACGTCGAACCGAGCAGCCAGCCGAGCAGCGGCATGATCGCCTGCGACACCCCGAATGCGGTCGCGAACACGAGCGCCGTGCGCAGCACGTGCGCGCGCAGTTGCAGGCCCTTTCCGAGGGCGACGGCGAAGGCATCGGCGGAGACGCCGAGCGCGAGCAGCAGCAGAGTCCAGGGGGAGATGACGGCTCCTCGAGAGGCGAAGGCGACAGCGGAGGGGTCGCAGAAAACGTGACACGGTCGTTCGCGAGCGCCGTCGGACGCGAGGACCGAAGAACAGCCTGTCGGCGGCGCGGTCTCGACTTCAAGCGGAGGCTATGAATTGACAGCATTTCGGCCACCCTGGTTTTGATAACGATTATCAGTAGTCCTAGGCTGGGCGGTATGAAGCGTCCCGTCGTCCTCCTGTCCGCCCTCGTCGCGGCATCCGCCCTCGCCCTCACCGGCTGTTCCAGCTCCGCTACCTCGTCGCCCAGCGGCTCCGCGTCCGCGGGCGGCACGATCTCGGTCGTCGCCTCCACCAACGTCTACGGCGACATCGTCAAGACGATCGGTGGTGACCACGTCGAGGTCACCTCGCTCATCGCCGACGAGAGCAAGGATCCGCACGAGTTCGAGGCGACCGCGGCCGATCAGCTCGACGTCCAGAACGCGCAGCTGCTCATCGAGAACGGCGGCGGCTACGACCCGTTCATGGCGTCTCTGAAGGATGCCGCGAAGTCGACCGCCCCGCTGATCAGCGCCGTCACCTTCTCGCCCGAGTGGACGGGCTCCGACCCCACCGCGGCCGTCGACGGCTTCAACGAGCACGTCTTCTACGACCCGCAGACCATCGCCGCCGTCGCCGACGAGATCGCGAAGCAGCTCGGGAAGCTCGACCCCGCCGACGCGAGCGCGTTCACCGCCAACGCCACAGCGTTCCGCAGCGACATCGATGCGAAGGTCACGCCGATCCTCGGCGACATCTCCAAGGCGCACAGCGGTGCCGAGATCTTCGTCACCGAGCCCGTCCCGCTGTACCTGGCCGAGGCCGCCGGACTGAAGAACGTCACGCCGTCCGCCTTCAGCGAGGCGGTCGAGGAGGGTCAGGACGTCCCGCCCGCGACGCTCCTGGACGCGCTCACGCTGATCGGCAGCGGCTCGGTGAAGATCCTCTTCGTGAACGCGCAGGCCGCGGGCGCCGAGACCACGCAGGCCGAAGCGAAGGCGGCCGAGGCCAAGGTCCCCGTCATCAAGGCCTCTGAGCTGCTCCCCGAGGGTCAGAACTACGTATCGTGGATGACTGACATGGCTACGCAGATCAAGACCGCGCTGGGTTCGTGACCCCCGCCTCCCCCCTTCCTCTTCGCATCATGGCCGCTGCGCTCTCGCGCAGCGGCCATGAGCTGTGGCGCGGCCTCAACCTCGAGCTGCAGCCGGGAGAGCTGGTCGCGGTGCTCGGGCCCAGCGGCGCCGGCAAGACCACGCTTCTTCGTGCCGTCCTCGGCCTCGAGCGCCTCAGTGCGGGCTCGATCGAGGCGCTCGGAGCGCCCGTGCGCCGGGCCGGGAATCGTCGCATCGGCTACATTCCGCAGCAGCGCCCGCTGCCCCGGCACACGGCGATGCGCGGCCGCGATCTCGTCCGTCTCGGTGTCGACGGCCACCGCTTCGGCTTCCCGGTGCGCCGCCGCGGCGACCGCGAGCGCGTGCAGACACTGATCGACGCCGTCGGGGCCACGGCCTTCGCCGATCGCCCCGTGGGCCTGCTCTCCGGGGGCGAGCAGCAGCGGCTGCGCGTGGGACAGGCGCTCGCCGACGAGCCCGGTCTGCTGCTGTGCGATGAGCCGTTGACCAGTCTCGACCTGGCCAATCAGCGTGACGTCATCGACCTCATCGACCGCTACCGCACCGCCAGCGGCGCCGGCGTGCTGCTGGTCACGCACGACATCAACCCCGTGCTGGAGAAGGTCGATCGCATCCTCTACCTCACCGGCGGCCGTTTCACCCTCGGCAGCCCGGACGAGGTCCTGACCTCCGAGACCCTCACCGCCCTGTACGGCACCCCGGTGCATGTCGCCCGTGTCGGCGGGCGCCTGGTCGTGGTCGGCGCCCCCGACTCGGATGCCGATCACCACCATCACGGCGACGCCGTCGCCGCACCCGCGGGAGGTGTCGCGTGAGCTGGGGAGACATCGGCAACGCGCTGTTCGGCGGGATGGCGCGCTACGGCGACATCCTCGCCCTGGTGCAGAACTCCGTCTGGGCCGGCGCGGTGCTCGGAATCGTCGGCGGACTCATCGGCGTGTTCGTCATGCAGCGCGACATGGCCTTCGCCGTGCACGGCATCAGCGAGCTGTCCTTCGCCGGCGCGGCGGCGGCGCTCCTTCTCGGCGTCGACGTCGTCACGGGGTCGATCGTGGGCTCGCTCATCGCGGCGGGTCTCATCGGCTGGCTGGGCGCGCGCGCCCGCGACCGCAACTCGATCATCGGCGTGCTCATGCCGTTCGGGCTGGGTATCGGCATCCTGTGCATCTCGCTCTACAACGGCCGCAGCGCCAACCGCTTCAGCCTGCTGACCGGTCAGATCGTGTCGGTGCAGAGCGATCAGCTGACGGTGCTGATCGTCTTGAGCGCGATCGTGCTCGTGGGACTGCTGCTCATCTGGAGACCGCTGAACTTCGACTCGCTCGACCCGCAGTCGGCCGCCGCGCGCGGCGTGCCGACGACGATCGTCTCGTTCGCGTTCATGATCCTGTTGGGCATCGTCGTGGCGGTGGCGGTGCACATCATCGGTGCCCTCCTGGTGCTCTCGCTGCTGGTGACGCCGGCGGCGGCGGCGATGCGGGTCTCCACCGGCCCCATCGCCGTGCCGCTGCTGGCCGCCGGCTTCGGTGTGACCGCCGCCGTCGGCGGCATCCTCCTGGCGATTGCGGGAACGCTTCCGGTGAGCCCGTACATCACGACGCTGTCGTTCCTCATCTACCTCGTCTGCCGCGTCATCGACGGCGTGCGTCGGCGCGGCACGGTCGAGGCGTGACATCGTCCAGCGCACGCGTCCAGCCGGCTCCTAGACCCCGCGGGTAGACTCCCGGCATGGCCCAGCGCAACACCTGGCAGCGCGATCGCGTGCGCGAGGCGTTGACCGACGCCCCCGGTTTCGTCAGCGCCCAGGCGCTGCACGCGACCCTGCGCGACGAGAACACGGGCATCGGACTGGCCACCGTCTACCGCGCGCTCGCGACGCTCGCCGCCAGCGGCGAGGCCGATCAGCTGCAGAGTCCCGACGGCGAAGCCATCTACCGCGCGTGCTCGACGACCGGTCACCATCACCACCTGATCTGCCGCTCGTGCGGTCTCGCCGTCGAGATCGAGGCCCACGAGGTCGAGGCGTGGGCGCAGCGCACCGCCGCCGCGCACGGGTTCACCGCCGCCGAGCACGTCGTCGACATCTTCGGTCTCTGCGCCTCCTGCTCCGCGCTGCGCGCCGCCGATCCGGTCGGAGAGCGTGTCGACTGAGGTGCGCGTCGCGCCGGCCCGTCCCCTGGTGGCCGTCGGCATCGGCGCGCTGGTGGTGGCCGCGCTCATCGCGGTCGCTTTCCTCGCCCCCGGGCCCGCCTTGCCGACCCGGCTGCAGGACGGTCTCACTCTCTCCATCAGCGTCCTGATCGAGTCGCTCCCCTTCGTGATCCTCGGCGTCCTGCTGTCGATCGTGGTGCAGGTGTGGGTGCCGGCCGGTGCGATCGAACGATGGATGCCGCGGGCACCGTGGGCGCGGCGGGCGGTGCTGTCGCTCCTGGGCATGCTCATCCCCGTCTGCGAGTGCGGAAACGTCCCCTTCGCGCGCGGTCTCATGATGCGCGGGCTGGGGGTCGCCGAGACGCTCACCTTCCTGATCGCCGCGCCGATCGTGAACCCGATCGTGATCATCACCACGCACCAGGCGTTCGGCTTCGACGATGGCATCCTCATCGCGCGCCTGCTCGGCGGCTATGCGGTCGCGAACCTCATCGGGTGGCTCTACAGCCGGCATCCCGACCCCGATGGCCTCATCACGGATCGCTTCCGTGCCAGCTGCGAGATCTCGCTCGAGAACGCGGCGCACGGCCGCGGGCCGGGCAAGGCGCAGCAGAGCCTCGCCCAGTTCGTCGTCGAACTGCGCGCCGTCATGCCCGCGCTCGTGATCGGCTCTGCCCTGGCCGGCGCCGTGCAGGTGCTCGTGCCACGCTCGGCGCTGCTGGCGATCGGATCGAACCCCGCGCTGTCGATCGTGGCCATGATCACGCTCGCGATGATCGTGTCGATCTGCTCGAACGTCGACGCCTTCTTCGCGCTCTCGTTCGCCTCGACCTTCACGCCCGGCTCGATCGTCGCGTTCCTGCTCGTGGGTCCGCTCGTCGACGTCAAGATGCTCGCGCTGCTGCGCACCACCTTCCGCTCGAAGGTGCTGGTCGGGCTCGTCGTGATCGTCGTGCTGTTCGCCGTGGCCGTCGGATCGGTGGTGAACCTCCTTGCGTGAACTGATCGGATCGCGCCTGCTCGGGGTGGGACTGGCGGCGGGCCTGGCCGCGGTCACGGTGGTGCTGTGGCTGAACGGCCAGCTGGCGCTGTACATCAACCCCTCGTCGAACTGGTTCGCGGTGCCGATGGCGATCATCGCCCTCGTCGGCGCGGTGATCAGCTTCGCTCTGCCGAAGGGCGCCGAATCCGACCACGGGCACGATCACGGCGACGGTGTCGAGGTCGGCGCCGGCGTTTCGACGCGCTCCGCTCGCTCGACGACCGGGGGTGCGCACGACCACGGGCATGACCACGACCACGGCCACGAGCGCCGCAGCGGCTGGGGCACCGCCGCGACCGTGACCGGCGGTGTGCTGTCGGTCGGCGTCGTCGCGGCGATCATGCTGACGCCGCCGGCGACGCTGTCCGCCGAGCTCGCGATGCAGCGCGACACGGGTGCCCCACCGCTGTTCCAAGGCTCCGACACCGTGGCGCTGGCCTCCACAGGAGACACCTCGAAGTTCGGCGTCGGGGAGTGGGCGAGCGTGTTCGCGACGGCGACGAACCCCGAGGCGTTCGACGGCGACACCATCACGCTCACCGGGTTCGTGACCCCCACCGACGGCGGATTCGGACTGACGCGCCTGGTCATCACGCACTGCGTCATCGATGCGCAGCCGGCGAGTGTGCCGGTTGCCTCGGGCGACATCCCGGCCACCGGAACGTGGGTCACCGTGACGGGCACGATCCGCGATGCGGGGGGACGACTGCAGATCCAGCCGGCCTCCGTGCAGACGGTCGATCAGCCCAAGGACCCGTATGAGTACTGATCGTGCGACGCGTCGCGAGCGGACACGTCGCCGCCGCGCGCGCGCGTTCCTCGCCGGGTTCGCGATCGTCGTCGCCGCGCTGGCCGTCATCGGACTCGCCGGCGCCGCCGTCACGGTGGCGCAGGGTCCGCGCGTCACGAACGTCAGCGTCGACCCGGATGCCGCGGTCAGCGCGGCCGGCTCGCGGCTGATCATCACGACCACCCAGTCCCTCGCCAAGGTCACGCCGACCCAGGTCACCGTCTCGCCCGCCGCGCCTTTCACCGTGGACACGTCCGGACGCAGCGTGGGCATCCGCTTCACCCAGCCGCTGTGGGACGACACCTCGTACACCGTGACGATCGATGGGGTCAGCGGCATCGGCGGCGGCCCGACGGCATCCGTCTCGCAGAGCTTCACCACGCCCGCGCTGCAGGCCTTCGTCCTGCAGCGCGGCGACGGCGGCGATCGGATCCTGCGCACCGGCCTCGCCGGTCAAGACCCCGAACCGGTCTACACCAACGCGCACATCGAAGACTTCCGTGCGACCGCCGGCCATCTCGTCATGTCGACGCTCGACGACGACAAGAAGTCACACCTCGTGGTCACCGATCTCGACGGCGGCAACGTGCGCGAGCTCGCCCTCCCCGGCGACGGCACGGTCACCGACCTGCAGAGCGCCGATCGGGGCGATCTCATCGGCTACACCTACACGGATGCCACCGTCGGCACGCCGGGCGCTCGCGAAGCCCGGCTGTTCACGGCCTCGCTCGCCTCCGCGCAGAGCGATGCACAGCCGACGATGATCCAGCGCGGCGGCGGCGAGTCCCGCGTCGACGACTGGCGGTTCGTGCCCGGCACCGACAGCATCCTCATGCTCACGTACGACGGGGCCCTCACTCTCATCTCCCCGTCCGGCGGCGACCCGGTCACCCTCGGCAACGCCGTGTCGATCGACGGCATCGCGCGCGGCACGACCACCGCGATCGTCGAGCGTGTGGAGGGGCCCGCGGCCATCGACCTGGCCACGGCCAAGCAGGTCGACTTGCCGCCGACCGACAAGGCTCTGGGCCAGACGAACAAGATGGTGCCGATGAGCAACGGCGACACGCTGCGGGTGCTCGCCGTCGTCGACGGCTTCACCGTGCGCTCGACCACCGTCAACGTCGTCGACACCGCGGGTCAGGCGACGCCGGTCTTCTCCGTCGACCCGAAAGACATCCTCATCCAGTCGTGCGTGTCCCCGAGCGGGAGATATGCCGCCTTCCTGGTGGCCCCGGATGCCGTGTCGAACCCGTATGACGGGTACAAGCTGCCGATGCCGACGCACCTGCGCACGCACGTCGTGGCTCTTACCGGCGCGGAGGCCGGCACCGAGGTCGGCGCCCTCGCGGGCTTCGACATCTCGTGGTGCCAGACGCCGCCGCGCACATGAGCGAGCGCCCGGGCCTGATTCCCGCGACACGGGCAGCGCTCACGGCGCTGCCGGTGGAGGTGGCGCCGCGCCTGCTCGGCGGCGTGCTGGAGGTCACCGTCGGCAAGGCGCGGGTGGCCGTGCGCCTCACCGAGGTGGAGGCATACCACGGCGCGGGCACCGGGCCCGAGCCCGATCCCGGATCCCACGCGCGGATGGGGCGAACCGCCCGCAACGCCACGATGTGGGGCGAGCCGGGCCACCTCTACGTCTACTTGAGCCACGGCATCCACTCGTGCGTCAACGTCGTCTGCGCCCCCGAGGGTCAGGCCGGCGGGATCCTGCTGCGTGCGGGGGCCGTGATCGAGGGCGAGGATGTCGCCTTCGCCCGCCGCCCCGCCGCGCGGGTCGCGCGGGATCTGGCTCGCGGCCCCGGTCGCCTCGGGGATGCCGTGGGCCTGCGCCATCCCGTGCACGACGGCATCGACGCGGTCACCGCTCGTCCGCGGGCCGGCGCGTCCGCCCGACTGTGGCTGCCGGTGGTGGCCCGCGCCGACGTCGAGGCGGGTCCTCGCGTCGGAGTGGCGGGCGTCGCGGGGACGGCCGCATTCCCGTGGCGGTTCTGGATCTCGGGGGATCCGACCGTCTCGCCGTTTCGCTGGGGGCGCGGAGCCGGTCCGACGCGCTGAGCTCTCAGTCGACGGCGAACCGCTGCACCATGACCTCGCGCAGTGCCATCGCGGCCGGGCCGGCGTGTGGTCGGGTGCTCACGCTCAGCGGCCACTCGATCACCGGTGTGACGGGCACCGCGATCGTACCGGCCGTCGGAACGACGAGCACCTCGGGCACCAGCGCCACGCCGAAGCCGGCGGCGACGAACGACGGGATGTCGCCGACGGCGGAGACCTCCGTCGCCACCTCGCGCACGAGGCCGGCGCGCGCGAGTGCTCGTTCGAGGAGCACGCGGTGACCGAAGCCGTGCGGTGCGTCGATCCAGGCCTCGGTCGCCAGACGCTCCAGAGGAATCTCCGCCAGCGCGCTGAGCTCGTGAGCGTCGGGGAGAAGCGCGACGAAGGGCGAGCGCACGAGCTCGACCGTCTCCAGATCGGGCAGCTCCGTCGACGGCAGCCCCATGAAAGCGAGGTCGATCCGTCCGCGCCGCAGCTCGTCGGCGAGCCCGGTGGAACCGGACGGCGACGAGACGAGTCGTAGGCGCACGAGGGGATGCTGGGCGCGGAAGGCGGCGAACAGCTCGGGCATGCGCAGGGTCGGAAGGTTGACGAAGATCCCGACGCGCAGCAGGCCCTCGATGCGACCGGTCGCTGCGCTCTGCAATCGGCTCGTCGCATCGACGATCTCCCGAGCGGGCTCCAGCAGGTGCTCACCGGCGGCCGTCAGCGCGACGCGGCGGCCGGAACGTTCGATGAGCCGGGTTCCCATGCGCTGCTCGAGAGTCTGGATGCCGGCCGACGCCGTCGACTGCACGACGTACAGCCGAGCCGCGGCGCGCGTGAAGCTCGACTCCTCGGCGACGGCGACGAAGTACTCCAGCAGCCTCGTGTCCATGGAGACAAACTATCGATGATGTCGATGAATAGCATCAATCGAATTCGTTGGACTCGATGCGATCGAAAGCGCATCCTGAGGTCATGACCACCACCAGCCTCCCCGCCGCCGGGGCGCCCGCCTCGGCATCCGCGTCCTCCCCGCGCCGCTCGCGTGCGGCGCACTCCGCCGGCTTCTGGACGGCCGTGCTCGCCTTCGCCATCGCGATGGCGTTCTCGACCATTCCCACCCCGATCTACGCGCTCTATCAGCAGCGCGACGGTTTCTCGCCGATCGTGGTGACCGTCATCTTCGCCGCCTATGCCGTCGGTGTCGCCGTGAGCCTGTACCTCGTCGGCCACGTCAGCGATTGGTGGGGCCGCCGCGTCGTGTTCATCGCCGCGCTCGCCGTCGAGATCGTCGCCGCCGTGATGTTCCTGCTCTGGCAGGACGTCACGGGACTCATCGTGGCCCGCTTCGTCTCCGGCGTCGGCATCGGCGGGTTGACCGCCACTGCGACGGCGCACATCGCCGAACTGCGCGCCGTGGCGGTGCCGTCGTCGACGATCGCCCCGGTCGTCTCCAACTTCGCGAACATCGGGGGACTGGCCGTCGGGCCGCTCGTCGCCGGTGCGCTGATCACCTGGGTGCCCGCTCCGCTGGAGACGCCCTACGCGGTGTTCCTCGGGCTGCTCGTCCTCGCTCTCGTGGCGACAGCGGTGATTCCCGAGACCGTCGACCGCGGGCAGCAGCGCCGGAGCTACCGTCCGCAGCGCGTCGCGATTCCGGCCGCCGCGCGGGGCGCGTTCTGGGCGGCGGGGACCGGCGCCTTCACCGGCTTCGCTGTCTTCGGTCTGATGATGGCGCTCACCCCGACGGTGCTGGCGCAGGCCATGGGCGTCACGTCGCGACTCGCCGCCGGAGCCGTGCCGTTCGCCGTCTTCATGTCGGCAGCGGTCGCCCAGGTGGTCACCGTACGACTCAGCCTGCGTCGTCAGCTGCTGCTGTCGTGGATCCTGATGGGTGTCGGGATCGTGCTCGTCGCGGTCGCCGTCGCGGTGGGCGCCCTGGCCGCGTTCGTGATCGGCGGCGTGGCCGCGGGAGCGGGCGTGGGCGTGATGTTCCGTGCGTCGCTGGGTGTCGCCGGCTCGCTCGCGCCGGCGGGCTCTCGCGGCGAGGTGCTCGCCGCGATCTTCCTGATCGCCTACGTCGGACTCGCCGTCCCGACCCTGCTGATCGGAGCCGCCCTCGCGTGGCTCGCCCTGCCCGTCGTCCTCGGGGTCTTCGCCGGTTTGGTGCTCGTCCTGATCTCGGTGGCGACACCTCGCATGGTGCGCCGCCTCGCCGCGTGATCGGCGACGGCGCGACGTC
Organism: Microbacterium sp. B24; assembly: GCF_000333415.1. Taxonomy (NCBI): domain Bacteria; kingdom Bacillati; phylum Actinomycetota; class Actinomycetes; order Micrococcales; family Microbacteriaceae; genus Microbacterium; species Microbacterium sp. B24. The sequence continues at coordinate 10,396 of NZ_BADB01000500.1, forward strand.
AAGCCGACACGCCCGGCCGTGCTAGACTGAATCTTTGTCTGCGCGCACTCCAGCACGCAGTTCGTATCCCTGTGTTCTCAGAGGGATGCAGACAAGGGATCTTGGGTGGCACCGTCCGGTGTCACGGTACTAAGGAGAATCACTATGGCAGCAGTGTGCCAGGTGACCGGAGCAGTTCCCGGCTTCGGTCACAACATCTCGCACTCGCACCGCCGGACGAAGCGTCGCTTCGACCCGAACGTGCAGAAGAAGACCTACTACGTTCCTTCGCTCGGTCGCAAGATCACGCTGAACGTGTCGGCCAAGGGCATCAAGGTCATTGACGCCCGCGGCATCGAGTCGGTCGTCAAGGACCTCATCGCGAAGGGTGTGAAGCTCTAATGGCGAAGAAGGCTCAGGACGTTCGTCCGATCATCAAGCTCCGGTCGACCGCCGGCACGGGGTACACCTACGTGACGCGTAAGAACCGTCGCAACAACCCCGACCGCATCGTGCTCAAGAAGTACGACCCGGTGATCCGCAAGCACGTCGAATTCCGAGAGGAGCGCTGATCTCATGGCCAAGAAGAGCAAGATCGCGCGCAACAACCAGCGCGAGGAGGTCGTCGCCCGTTACGCCGAGAAGCGTGCCGAGCTGAAGAAGACCCTCGTCGACCCGAACGCGACCGACGAGGCCCGCGAGGCCGCCCGTGTCGGCCTGCAGAAGCTGCCCCGCAACGCGTCGCCCGTGCGCCTGCGTGGTCGCGACGCCATCGACGGTCGCCCCCGCGGCTACCTGTCGAAGTTCGGCATCTCGCGTGTTCGCTTCCGCGACATGGCGCACAAGGGCGAGCTGCCCGGTGTGACCAAGTCGAGCTGGTAAGCACCGACGCACACGTCTCGAAGGCCCGTCCCGTCAGGGGCGGGCCTTCTGCGTTCCCACCCGACGCCGGATTCGGAGACCGTCATCGGATGCGGACGGGGCGGCCCTCGGCATCCGATTACGGTGTCGATGTCCGCATCCGCGGCCGCGCGGCCAGCGGATGCCGTGGTCACACCAGCCCCATCCGTCACCGTACGACGCCGACACGCCGGGGAGAATGACGTCTGGAGGGCGTAAATCCGCGGATTTCCGCGGATCGTGGGTATATTCGGGGGCGGTCCCATCGACCAAACCGGGCGCTCGTCGTCCGGTCCGATCTCACTGAAGGCGGCATTCGCTGCCGTCTGGAGGACAACCCCAATGGCTATCACCAAGACTGAGCTCGTCGCAAGCATCGCCAGCGCCACCGGCGAGAGCCAGGCCACCGTCGGCCGCGTCGTCGACGGCCTGTTCTCGGCTGTCTCCGAGGCCGTCGCCAAGGGCGAGAAGGTCACGATCCCCGGCTTCCTCTCGTTCGAGCAGGTCGCCACCGCCGCGCGTACGGGCCGCAACCCGCAGACGGGCGAGGAGATCAAGATCGCCGCCGGAAAGCGCGTCAAGGTCACCGCGGGCTCCAAGCTCAAGGCCGCCGTCAAGTAAGTACGGCCCTGCACGAGGGGGGATGCCGTTCGGCATCCCCCCTTCGGCGTGTCCGGCGCCGCGTAGGCTGGACGGGTGATCCCGACCCGTGTGATGCGTTTCGTGGGCCCGGCGATCCTCGTCGCGGCCGCCCTCGTCTCCCTCGTGCTCGGGCTCGTGTTCGGCGGGGGTGCCGCCCCGCTGCTCGTCGGTGACGCCGGCCCGGTCGTGCGCTGGGGGCTGCCGATCGTCACTCTCGGCGTGAACCTGTCGGCGGCGGGCATGATCGGATCGCTCGTGCTCGCGCTGTTCGCGCTGCGCGCGGGGGAGCGCCCCTTCCACACGGCGCTGGACGTGGCATCCATCTCGGCCGCCCTCTTCACGGTCGCGAGCGGGTTCACCGCCTTCTTCACGTTCGTCAACATCTTCAATGCCACCCCGAACGCCGGCGCCGAGTTCGGTGGCCAGTTGGGGCGCTTCCTGGTGTCGACCGACCCCGGTCGCGCCTGGGCGCTGACCACCCTTGCCGGAGCCGCGCTGACGGTGCTCACTTTCGCCGTCCGTGGATGGACCTCGACGTTGTTCGTGGCCGCCCTGGCGATCGCCAGCCTCGTGCCGATGGCCACCCAGGGTCACTCCGGCGACGACGCCGGCCACAACATCGCCGTCTCCGCACTCGCTTTGCACATCATCGCCGCCGCCGCCTGGCTCGGCGGCCTGCTGCTGTTGATGGTGCTGCGACCCCAGCTGCGGGGAGCCGAGCTGGGCGACGTCCTGGCGCGGTACTCGAGCATCGCCCTCGTGGCCTTCGTCGTCGTCTCACTGTCGGGCGTCGCACGTGCCGCCGTCGGCGTCGTCGAGCCCAAGTATCTGCTGTCGGCCTACGGGGCCCTGCTCGGCGTGAAGGTCGTCGCGCTGCTGCTGATGGGGGCGCTCGGCGCGCGGTACCGCACCGGGCTGATCTCGCGTATCCAGCGGGACGAGAAGCCGAGCGGCGAGCGCTCGTCGCGCCGGTTCTGGGGTCTGGTCACGCTCGAGCTCGTGTTCATGGGCATCGCCAGCGGGGCGGCGGTCGCGCTGTCGCGAACTCCCCCACCGGTCGACACGCGCCTTCCCGACGTCAAGACGCCCGCGGAGATCCTCACCGAGGTGCCGCTGCCGCCCGAATTGACCATCTCGCGCTGGTTCACGCAGTGGGACATCGACATCCTGTGGGTGTTCGCCGTCGGCTTCGGCCTCTTCTTCTACCTCGCCGGCGCGTGGCGCCTGCATCGCCGCGGCGACCGCTGGCCGGTGTACCGCACGCTGCTGTGGGTCCTGGGCATGCTCTCGCTGCTGTGGGTGACGAGCGGTCCGATCAACGCGTACCAGGACTATCTGTTCAGCATGCACATGATGGGCCACATGCTGCTGACGATGGCCATTCCGATGATGCTCGTCTTCGGTGCCCCCGTGACGCTCGCCTCGCGGGCCATCGCCAAGCGCGACGACGGCTCGCGCGGCGGGCGCGAGTGGATCCTGTGGGCGGTGCACACGCCGTTCGCGCGCGTCGTCACCCATCCGCTGTTCGCGGCCGCGATGTTCGTCGGATCACTCTGGGCGTTCTACTACACCGATCTCTTCCGCTGGACCCTCTACGACCACCTTGGACACGAGTGGATGGTCGCCCACTTCCTCATCTCGGGCTACCTGTTCGTGCAGTCGCTCGTCGGCATCGACCCGGTGCCCCTGCGCTACCCCTACCCGTTCCGGCTGCTCACGCTGATCGGCGTCATGGCCATGCACGCGTTCTTCGGCATCTCGATCATGATGTCGTCGGGGCTGTTCGTCGCCGAGTGGTTCGGTTCGATGGGACGCACCTGGGGAGAGCCGCCGCTGGTCGACCAGTACACCGGGGGTGGCATCGCGTGGTCGATCGGCGAGATCCCGACCCTGATCCTCTCGATCACCGTGGCGATCCAGTGGAGCCGCACCGACGAACGTGCCCAGCGTCGCGGCGATCGTCACGCCGATCGGACGGGGGATGCCGAGCTCGAGGCCTACAACGCGAAGCTCGCCCAGCTTGCAGCCCGCGATGCGCGGGAGGCCCGCCTCACACGCTGAGGGCGGCGGCCCGTCGGGATCAACCGGCGGACTGCACCTGAATCGAGGCGGTGCCGTCGGGCAGCATCGTGATCGTGCCGCCGACCCGGAACGGCACATCCTCGTCGACGTGGGTCACCGTGCCGTCGAAGATCGACTTGATGTCGACGACCACGTGCGCCGCGGCATCCGCGGGGACGATCGACCATCCGGCGCCGTCGGGCTGCAGGGCGATCTTGGGCGGGGTGACCATCGACCACACGGGCGGCTCGAGGATGCGGTTGCGTACCTGCAGACCGAAGGGGCAGCCGGTGGGCTGCAGCACCTGCTGCGTCGTGCACGCGGTGAGGAACGACTCCACACGTTCCTGCACGACGTCGACGAAGGTGGAGGTCGGCTGAGTCTGGATGTCCACGGGCACCTCAGCCTGGGGCGTATCGGAGAGAACCGCCACCCCCGGGCTGGACGAGACCGGCGTGTCGACGGAGATCGAGTAGAGGCCGGGCGAGAACACGAGCAACGCGACCGGTGCCAGAGGATCGGCCTTCGTGCCGTCGGGCGAGACCTGGCGGGTGTCGACCGCGAACCCGTTCACGGAGAAGGCGGTCGCGCCGCGCAGGGTCAGATCGATCACCGCCAGCGGGCTCTGCGCGAATCGCCAGGTGGGGGCCAGTCCGACCCATCCCGCCCGCTCCACGCGGAACGTGGAGGTCCCGGCGTGCGGGCCGGCCTGGTACGACACCGTCACGAGCTCGACGCCATCGGACGCCTGCTCGCCCACGACACGGATGTCGCTGAGCGGAGCGAGCGCCGCGCGGCGCAAGAGCGCTTCGCTCGCGTCGCCGGGAAGCCCGGCATCCGTGAGATCGGAGGATGCGATCGGCACCCCGGGCAGGGCGAGCGCTTCGGGGACCCGCCCCTCGCTGAGCAGGCTGAGATAGCGCGTGACGAAAGCGCCGGGGCTGTACAGGTCGCGGTACACCGTGACGGTCGCCGCCCCGATCGCGCCGACCAGGAGCAGCCCGACGACGGACAGGGCGGCCAGGTCGAACGCCAGCCGACGGCTTCTGCGACGGGCCGGGGAAGGGCGCGTCGCGGCATCCGTACCCGCCTCTGCGGCGCGCGCCTGCTCACCCACCACCCCGTCCACAGCTCCAGTCTAGGAAACCCTTCCTGATGGCTAGCATGGATCCGGTGACCATCCCCTCCCTCTCCGCCGAGCAGGAGGAGCTCTTCCGCCTCATCGAGGACACGCGGGAGCACGTGTTCGTGACCGGGCGCGCGGGAACGGGGAAATCCACCCTCCTCCAGCACCTCGCCTGGAACACCGAGAAGCAGATCGCCGTCTGCGCCCCGACAGGAGTGGCCGCCCTGAACGTCGAGGGGCAGACGATCCACTCCCTCTTCCGGCTGCCGATCGGACTCATCGCCGACAGCGAGCTCGAGCAGTCCGAGCCTGCGCGTCGCGTGCTCAAAGCGATAGACACCCTCGTGATCGATGAGGTGTCGATGGTCAACGCCGATCTGATGGATGCCATCGACCGCTCACTGCGTCAGGCGCGGGGGCGCCGCTCCGAACCCTTCGGCGGCGTGCAGATCATCATGTTCGGCGACCCCTACCAGCTCTCTCCCGTGCCGCCGCGCGGTGATGAGCTGCGCTACATCCAGGACCACTACCGGTCGTTCTGGTTCTTCGACGCGCAGGTGTGGGCGGGCCCGTCGACGGACGGCTCCGCGATCCGTTCCGACGGGCTGCTCGACCTCGGCCGGGTCGGGGCGCCGCTGCACATCCGCGAACTGCGTCAGATCCATCGCCAGGCCGACGACGGGTTCAAGGCGATGCTGAACGCCGTGCGCCACGGGGTGGTGACCGCAGAGATCGCGGGCATGCTCAACGCGGCGGGAGCACGCCCGGTGCCCGAGCCGGTCGAGGGCGAGCCTCCGATCATCACGCTCGCGACGCGCAACGACATCGTCTCGCGCATCAACCAGCGTCATCTCGACGCCCTGCCCGGTCCGGTTCAGACGGCGCGCGCCGATGTCAGCGGCGACTTCGGGCGCGGCGAGGCGTCGTACCCCGCCGACACCGAGCTGCAGCTCAAGGTCGGCGCGCAGGTCATGTTCCTCCGCAACGATGTGGGCGGTCGTGGGGACGGCCCGCGGTGGGTGAACGGCTCGATCGGCACCGTCACGCGCATCGCCGGAGGCACGGTGCGCGTCGAGCTCGACGGCGAGGAGGTCGACGTCGAGCCGGCCGTCTGGGAGAGGTTCCGCTATGCGTACGATCCCGGGTCGCGAAAGCTCACCCGCGAGATCGTGGCCGAGTTCACTCAGTTCCCGCTGCGACTGGCATGGGCGGTGACGATCCACAAGTCGCAGGGCAAGACGTACGACCGCGCCGTCATCGACCTGGGCTCGGGGGCGTTCGCGCCGGGGCAGACCTACGTGGCTCTGTCACGGCTGACCTCGCTCGACGGCCTCTACCTGTCGCGCCCGCTGCGCCCGAGCGACATCCTCGTGGATGCCGACGTCCGCCGGTTCATGGCCGGGGTCCGCGCCGCCGGCTTCTGACCCTCGGGTGAAACGCGCGGTCAGGCGGATGCCGCGGCGGCGGCCTTGGCGGTGGCGAGATCGACGAAGAGGTCGGTGTTGAACTGGTACGCGGCGAGCACCTCGTCGATGACGCGCTCGCGCTCCGCGGCATCCCAGGCGACGGCGTCGAGCTGCTCGCGGTAGACGTCCTTGAAGGCGGCGGGGTCGGCGATCTCGTCGAAGAGGTAGAAGCCGATGCCGTTCGTCTCGAAGCCGAACTGGCGTGCCATCAGCTTTCCGATGAACAAGCCTCCGGACAGGTCGCCGAGATACCGGGTGTAGTGGTGGGCAACGAAGCCGCCCGGCCAGCTCGCGCCGACTTCTCGGATGCGCTCGACGTAGCGGGTGGTCGTCGGAAGCGGCGCGATCCGTTCGCGCCAGTCGTCGCCGATCAGGAAGGCGAGGTCGGACTCGATCGCGGGCAGGCGCGTGAGCTTCTCGCTGATGAACGGTGCCGCGATCGGATCGTCTCGCATGGTCTCGGCGGCGGCCTCGAGTGCCTCGTAGATGAACCAGTGCTGTGCGACGAGCGCGACGTAGTCGTCGCGCGTGCCGCGACCGCGCATCAGATCGTCCATGAATCCGGCGTGCTCGCTGCCGGAGTGGGCGGTACGCGAACGCTCGCGCAGGGCGGTGGACAACGGGATCGGCTGGGTCACAACCGTCAGTGTAGTTGAAACTAAGGCTCACCTAAACTGAAGGTTGCCTGCGGGATCGCTGAGCGCCCGGTCCGCCCCGACTATCCGTGCGGCCGAGGCGTGATCCCCAGGCGCGCGCACGCCTCGTCGACAGGGCGA
>NZ_BADB01000499.1:0-18520 GCF_000333415.1 Microbacterium sp. B24
CCGGGGTGACAGCGGCTCGGGCAGACGGTCGCCGTCCTGCAGGCCGGCCGGCAGGGGGATGCCGCAGACCGTCCCCGCGGCGACGTACTCCTTCCAGCCCGAGCCGGTCAGATAGCCGCGCACGACGCACTCGATCGGCAGCATGTCGAGGGTGCGCACGATCATCGCCCGACCCGTGACGGCGTCCGGGACGAGATCAACCGCGTCGTCCGATCCGGAGGGGAGCGCGTGGGTCGCGGCCAGGTGGTTCGGGATGCGGCGGCCGCCGTCGGCGCCGGAGAGCTGGTCGAACCACCACAGGCTGAGGGTGGTGAGCAGCTCGCCCTTTCCCCGGATGCCGGGGCTCAGGACGTGATCGAACGCGCTCACCCGGTCGCTGGCGACGACGAGCATGCGCTCGGCCGGTGCGGGGCTGTCCGACGCGGGGCGGTAGAGGTCGCGGACCTTGCCCGAGTAGACGTGGGTCCAGCCGGGCAGATCGGCGGGCGCGGCGGAGGGCGAGGAGGCGTCGGTCACGCGTCCATTATCGCGGGGACGGTGCGGCTGTGCCGCCGCCTGCGTGCGGGGTGATCTCGTCGACGAAGGCGTAGGCCTCCGCCACGACGTCGGGCCAGAGATCCACGGCATCGGTCCCGACGAAGACCCACTCGCGCATCGCGCGGCCGCGCATGGTCATCCGTGCCGCCCTGCCGGTCTGCTCGAGCGCGGTCACTCTGCTTTCGGGCAGCTTCGCGATCAGTCCCGACCGATAGCCCATGAACGCGAACACCTTCCCGCGGATGCGCAGGCCCTCGCTGCCGAACATCGGGCCGATGTCGACGCCCGGGAGCACCATGTACTCGGCGGCGATGTCGTCGAACACCGCGCGCGCCTCTGCCGTCATGAGCAGACCGTAGCGCGCCGTGACAAATCGGCGTATAGTCCATGTGGACTAATCAAGATGGAATAACAAGCCGCGGAGGAGAACAGTCGTGAAGAGCGCCGTGGACCGGCTCACACCGTTGGGAGTGATGGTGCTCGCGCTGCTGCGCGAGGACGACATGCACCCCTACGAGATGATCCGGCTGATGCGGCACCGTCACGACGATCGCATCGTGTCGGTGACCAACGGCACGATGTACCACACCGTCGCACGTCTGGAGAAGTCCGGTCTGCTCGCCGAGGTCGGCGTCGATCGGGACGGCAACCGGCCGGAGCGCACGACGTACACCCTCACCGATGCCGGCCACGAGGTCGTCCAGGACTGGGTGCGCCGGGAGCTTCCGCTCCTGGACCGACCCGTCGAGTTCCGCGTGGCGCTGGCCGAGGCGCACAATCTCCCCCGCGAGGACGTCGTGGCGCTGCTGTCGACCCGTCGGGAGCATCTCGCCCGTGCGCGCGACGAGCTCGCCGACGGCATCGCCCATGCGCGCGAGAGCAAGACCGGCCCGGCATCCGTCATCGAGCAGTACCTCATCGAGATCGATCGCGAGCGGGCCCTGCTCGCCGCCGACCACGACTGGCTCGCCGACCTGCTGGAACGGCTCGCCCACCCCGACTTCGTGTGGGGATCACACGAGAAAACCGATCGCTATCTGGCACAGAGAGAAGCTGCTCGCTCATGACCGAACAACGCACGCGCGATGTGACCGCGCCCGCACCCACCCCCGAACGCAACCCGTGGCCCGCCCTCTGGGCGCTCGTCATCGGGTTCTTCATGATCCTGGTCGACACCACGATCGTCTCGGTGGCCAACCCCGCCATCAAGGCGGCCCTCGACCCGTCCACCAACAACCTCGACAACGTCGTGTGGGTCACGTCGGCCTACCTCCTGGCGTATGCCGTGCCCCTGCTGATCACCGGCCGTCTGGGTGATCGATTCGGACCGAAGCGCATCTACCTCATCGGCCTCGCGATCTTCACGCTCGCATCCCTGGGCTGTGGCCTGTCGGGATCCCTCGAGATGCTGATCGTCTTCCGCGCGATCCAGGGCCTGGGTGCCGCACTCATGACCCCGCAGACGATGGCCGTCATCACCCGCACCTTCCCGCCCCAGCGCCGTGGTGCCGCGATGGGCCTGTGGGGAGCGACCTCCGGGGTCGCCATGCTCGTCGGGCCGCTCGCCGGAGGCCTGCTCGTGGACGGCCTCGGCTGGGAGTGGATCTTCTTCGTCAACCTGCCCGTCGGTGTGATCGGCTTCGTCCTCGCGTGGATGCTCGTCCCGAACCTCGAGACGCACCCCCACCGCTTCGACCTGGTCGGGGTCGTCCTGAGCGCGGTCGGCCTGTTCCTCATCGTCTTCGGTCTGCAGGAGGGTGAGCACTTCGACTGGGCCGCCTGGGTCTGGACGATGATCGCGGGCGGCGTCGTGGTCATGGCGCTCTTCATCTGGCAGCAGGCGAAGACCCGCAGCGAGCCGCTCGTGCCGCTCGGACTGTTCCGCGACCGCAACTTCTCGGTGTCGAACTTCACGATCGCCACGGTCGGCTTCACGGTGACGAGCATGTCGCTGCCGCTCATGTTCTTCGTGCAGCTGGCGCGCGGTCTCACGCCCACCGAATCGGCGCTCCTGCTCGTGCCGATGGCCGTCGCCGCGGGTGTGCTCTCGCCGCTGACCGGCCGGCTGCTCGACCGGGTCGACGCCCGCGTCCTGCTGGTGCCGGGGCTGCTCCTGGTCGCCGGATCGCTCTTCTGGTACTCCTCGCTGATGCACGCCGACACTCCGATCTGGATGTTCCTGCTGCCCTCGTTCCTGATGGGCGTCGGAAACTCCGGCATGTGGGGACCGCTGGCCACCACGGCGACCCGCAACCTCGAGCCGCGCCAGGCGGGCGCCGGCGCGGGCATCTACAACACGACGCGCACGATCGGTTCGGTGCTCGGCTCGGCGGCGATCGCCGCGTTCATGCAGTCGCGTCTCGAGGCGAACCTGCCGGGCGCCTCGAACGCCGGCGGCGACTTCGGTGCGGGACAGCTGCCCGCGTTCGTCGTCGACGGCTTCTCGAACGCCATGGCGCAGACGATCCTGCTGCCGGCGATCGTGCTGCTGATCGGCGTCGTCGCCGTGCTGTTCATGCAGCTCCCGCCGCACCTCGTCAAGCGCTGAGCGCGCGCGGCATCGCCCATCGCCGCCCGGTGAGGCCCGACGACGACACGACTCGTCAGTCGAGCGCCACCCGGGCGGCGATGTCGCGTCGGTAGTGCGAGCCCTCCAGGGCGATCCGTTCGAGAGCGGCATACGCCTGTTCGCGCGCGGCGCCGAACGAGGAACCGGTCGCCACGACATTGAGCACGCGTCCCCCCGTCGCCACCAGCTCGTCGCCGCTCACCGCCGTCGCGGCGTGGGCGAGGTGCACTCCCGGGACGGATGCCGCGGCCTCCAGTCCCGTGATGGCGCGCCCCGTCCGCGGCGCCTCGGGGTAGCCCTCGCTGGCGAGCACGACCGTGATCGCGGCCGTGTCGGCGAACGTCGGTGCCGGCTCGTCCTCGAGGGTTCCGGATGCCGCGGACATGAGCAGCCGCGACAGCGGGCTCGTCAGACGCGCGAGCACGACCTGCGTCTCGGGGTCGCCGAAGCGGGCGTTGAACTCGATGACCTTGATGCCGTCGGCAGTCAGGATGAGGCCCGCGTAGAGCAGACCGATGAAGGGGGTGCCCTCGGCATCCAGCGTGCGGATGACCGGTTCGGCGACCGTCCGGGTCACCTCGGCGACGAACGCCTCTTCGCTGCCGAAATCGTCGCTCAGCCATGGCAGCGGCGAGTAGGCGCCCATCCCACCCGTGTTCGGACCCGCGTCGCCGTCGTAGGCGCGTTTGAAGTCCTGTGCGGGGCTGAGCGCCCGCACGGTGTCGCCGTCGCTGACGAAGAAGAGCGACACCTCCGGCCCGGAGAGGAACTCCTCCACCAGCACGGGGCCGGTGGGAAGGTAGGTGTCCGCGTGCGCGAGCGCCGCCTCGCGGTCGTCGGTGACGACGACCCCCTTCCCGGCGGCCAGCCCGTCGGCCTTCACGACGTGCGGCGCGCCGTAGGCGTCGAGGGCGGCTTCGACCTCTGCGCGGGTCGTCGCGCGCGTCGCCCGGCCCGTGGGCACGTGGGCGGCATCCATGATCCGCTTCGCGAACGCCTTCGAGCCCTCCAGCTGCGCGGCTGCCCTGCCGGGACCGAACACCGGAACGCCGTGCTCCCGCAGGGCGTCGGCGACTCCCGCGACCAGCGGCGCCTCGGGGCCGATGATCACGAGGTCGATGTCGTGGTCGTTGGCGTACTCGGTCACTGCGGCCGGGCTGTTCGCATCGAGGTCGGCAACGATCGTGGCGTCCGCGGCGATGCCCGCGTTGCCCGGGGCCGCGAACAGATCGTGCCCCGCGTCCTCCCCCTTCAGAGCGAGGAGGATGGCGTGCTCGCGGGCACCGGAACCGAGGACGAGAATGCGCACCCGGCCAGCCTACCGACGGCCCGCCGCGTCGTCGGTGCGGGCTAGCGTGAAGGCATGGCCCGCAAGATCTCCACCGCCGACGGTCGTGACGCGCTCGCCGCTGTCGCCGCGGCGACGGATGCCGACGTGACACCCCCGCGCACGGCGCTGGCGACCGCCGTGCGCTACCTGCTCCAGCTGCTGGCAGAGAAGGCCCCCGGCAACACCGTCGAGGTGCGCGTGCCGCCGTTCGGCGCGGTGCAGGTGGTCGAGGGCCCGCGGCACACCCGCGGTACCCCGCCGAATGTCGTCGAGACAGACGCGACCACCTGGATCGCGCTCGCGACCGGTGTCGAGTCGTGGGCCGAGGCCCGGGCCGCCGGTCGCATTCTCGCGTCCGGAACCCGGGCCGACCTCGCGCCCCTTCTGCCGCTGCGGCCGTGAGACCGCCGCCGCGAGGCGGGGGCGATCAGACGGTGACGACGATCTTGCCGCGAGTGTGGCCCTCTTCGAGAGCGGCGTACGCGGCGGCGGCCTCGTCGAGCGGATAGGTCGCGGCGATCTCGACGCGCAGCTCACCCGACGCGACGAGTTCAGCCAGCTCGCCCAGCTGCGACGCGTTCGGGCGGACCCACACGTAGTGGCCGCCGAACTCGGTGCGTGCGCGGGCATCGGCGATCGAGGCGACGACGCCGCCGTCGGCGAGCAGATCGGGCGTCGAGTCGAGCGTCGAGCCGCCGACGAAGTCGATGATGACATCGAACCCCTCGGGGGCGATCTCGCGGGCAGCGGGGACGAGGCCCTCGCCGTAGACGACGGGCTCGGCGCCCAGATCGCGGAGGTACGCGTGGTTGCGCTCCGACGCCGTGCCGACAACACGAGCCCCGAGCCGGCGTGCGAGTTGCACGCCGAACGAGCCCACCCCACCGGCGGCGCCGTGGATCAGCACGGTCTGACCCGCGCCGACACCGGCGCGCTCCAGCGTCTGCAGCGCCGTCAGCCCGGCCAGCGGCAGCGCGGCGGCATCCTCGAACGACAGACCTTCGGGCTTCGGAGTCGCGGTGCGCACCGGCACCGGCATGAACTCGGCGACCGAGCCGTTCTCGACGATGTCGGCGCGGGCGTAGGCGAGCACCGCGTCACCGACGGCGAACTCGGGGGTGTCCAGACCCGTCTTCTCGACGATGCCGGCGACGTCCCAGCCGGGCACGACCGGAAGGCGGGTGTCGATGAGGCCGCGCAGGTAGCCCTCGCGGATCTTGTAGTCGACGGGGTTGATCCCGGCCGCGACGACCCTCACCACCAGGGTGTCGGGGCCGACGTGGGGCTCCTCACGGTCGGTGAGCTCGAAGCGGTCGTTGCCGCCGAAATCCGAATAGACGAGTGCCTTCATGCTGAGTTCCAACCGTCGGCGGACACCATCCATTCCTCGAGGCAGGCGCCGCGCCTATTCTGGGGGCGTGATCAGACTCGCCACGATCGGCACCAGCACCATCACCGAGAAGTTCGCGGATGCCGTCGCGCAGACGCCCGGCATCCGCATCGACGTGGTCTTCTCCCGCGACGCAGCGCGCGGACGCGCGTTCGCCGATCGACTCGGCGTCGACGGCGTCAGTACCGATCTCGAGGCGCTGCTGGCCTCCGGCGATGTGGATGCCGTGTACGTCGGTTCGCCGAACGGCGCCCACGCCGCGCAGGCCGAAGCGGCCATCGCGGCGGGCGTGCACGTGTTCCTCGAGAAGCCGGCGACGCCGACGGCCGACGAGTTCGCGCGCCTCGTGGAGGCCGCCCGCTCGCGAGGTGTCGTCGTGTTCGAGGGCATGCGCAACGCCTACGACCCGGGCATGGCCCGCCTCCGTACCCTGCTGCCACAGGTGGGAACGGTGCGGCTCGTGTCGTTCGGGCAGAGCCAGCGCTCGGCGCGCTACGACCTCGTGCTGGCCGGCGAGACGCCGAACATCTTCGACCCGGCTCTGGCGGGCGGGGCCCTGTTCGATCTGGGCGTCTATCCGCTCAGCGCCGCCATCGAGCTGTTCGGCCCGCCGCGCGCGGTGGTCGGGGCGACGGCGACGATCGCGACCGGTGCCGACGGAGCGGGTGCGGCCGTGCTCGCCTATGACGGCTTCGTCGTGCAGATCGGCTTCTCCAAGATCGGCGCCTCGCGTCGGCCGAACGAGATCCAGGGCGAGCTCGGCACGATCGAGATCGACGAGATCACGGCGCCGCGCCGGATCACGCTCGACCTCTTCTCCGGTGTCCACGAGGAGATCGAGATCGACGGGCCCGACAACAACATGCGCTTCGAGGTGGCGCGCTTCGCGCAGCTCGTCCGCGCAGGCGCCGACGCGTCGGCCGACCAGCAGCGCAGCCTCGAGGTGCTGCGCGCCGTCGAGGCGATCCGTGCCGATGCCGAGAAGCTGCGCGCCGCATCGGGACGCGCCGCGCGGTGAGCGCCGGGGTCGAGCTCGACACGCTCGTGCGGATGCGACGCGTGCGCGACATGATGGACCGCGATTTCGCCCAGCCCCTCGACCTGCCCACCCTTGCGCGGGCCGTGCACGTCTCGCCGGGTCACCTGTCGCGACAGTTCCGGCGGGCCTACGGCGAAACGCCCTACTCGTACCTGATGACGCGTCGTGTCGAACGCGCCATGACCCTCCTGCGGACGACGCAGCTCGCCGTCACCGACATCGCGCTCGCCGTCGGCTGCCCGTCTCTGGGCACCTTCACCACACGCTTCACCGAGCTGGTGGGCGTGTCTCCGGGACGCTATCGCACCCGCGGCGCGCCCTTCCGCGTCGGCATGCTCCCCTGCATCGCCCGTCGGCTGACCCGACCGGTCAGGAATCGAGAAGCGCTCGAGCGCGAGACCGGCCTATCGTGAGGCCCATGAGCATCAGCATCCACTCCTCCTTCCTGCCGCACGTCGACGCCGAGGCGTCGCTCGCGTTCTACCGCGACGTGCTGGGATTCGAGGTGCGCCTGGATGTGGGCTACGAGCACCTGCGGTGGATCACGGTCGGCCCCGCCGGCCAGCCCGACACCGCGATCGTGCTGCACCCGGTCGGTGTGGGACGCGACATCAGCGACGACGAACGGCGGACGCTCGCCGAGCTCGTCGCGAAGGGCAGCTACTTCGGGGTCAACCTGGCTTCCGACGACCTCGACGGCGACATCGCCCGCCTGGCGGCGGCGGGCGCCGACATCGTGCAGTACCCGACCGATCAGGACTACGGGCTGCGGGATGCCGCGGTGCGCGATCCCGCCGGCAACCTCCTGCGCATCCAGCAGTCCCACTGAGAGGAGACACCCATGAGTGACACCAAGATCGGCTTCAGCGCCGATGAGCGTGCGGCGATGGCGCAGCGCGCCGAAGAGCTGCGATCCACGAAGGGGCTGAAGGGCGCCGCCAAGCTGGCTGCGGAGTTCGAGGCGTGCATCGCGGCGATCGATGCCTTGTCCGGCACCGACCGCGAGGTGGCCACGCTGCTGCACCGGGTCGTCACCGAGGAAGCGCCCCAGCTCGCGCCGAAGACGTGGTACGGCTTCCCGTCCTATGCCCGCGACGGGAAGGTCGTCGTCTTCTACCAGCCGGCGTCGAAGTTCGACACCCGATACGGCACGGTGGGCTTTCAGGAGCATGCGCTGCTGGATGATGGGGACATGTGGGCGACGTCCTTCGCCGTCGTCGCCGTGACACCGGCCGTGGAAAAGACGCTGCGGGAGCTCGTCGCCCGCTCGGTGGGCTGAGCGCGCACCGCCGGCATCCGGCGAAGGTCGGCGCCGGATCGGCGCGGGCGACGACCTAGACTGGTGGGGTTCCACCGTCCCCGATCCGATGAGTCCGACGTGTCCGACGACGCCCCCGCTCCCAGCCGTACCCACGGTGCCGGAGCGACCCGCACCTTCGACGTGCGTCATGTGCAGCTCGGTCGCGCCCTGCTCGCCGCTCTCGCCGCCGTGATGGTGACCTTCTCGCCCGACCACTCGGCATCCGTCGGTCTCGCCGTCTTCAGCGGCTGGGCGATCGCCACCGCGCTCGTGCTCCTGATCGGCGCCTGGCTCGCCTTCCCGCGCGAACGCCGTTCCGTTCCGATCCTGCTCGGAGTGCTGACTCTGCTCGCGGGAATGGCCACCGGTATCCCGGGGCTGCGTTCGACGGCCCTGTTCTTCGTCGTCGTCATCGCGTGGGCGCTCATCGCGGGTGTCGCCGAGCTCGTCGGGGGCGTTCGACTGCGCCGCGGCGCTGCGTCACTGGACGGCGTCCTGCGCAGCGAGCGCAGGGACGAGGGGCGTGACGGCGTGCTCGCGGGCGCGCTCACCATCGCCCTCGGTGTCGGTCTGCTCCTGGTGAACCCCGCATACAGCCTGGAGTACTTCATCTCCGAGGCCGGGCGTTCCTTCACCCTCACCGGCATCACCATCGGTGTCGGCCTCTTCGGCGGCTACGCCGCCATCATCGCCGTCTTCCTCGGCATCGCCGGCTTCTCGCCGCGACGCTCCGCTGCCGAGGACGGCACCCGTTCAGGAGGATCCGCATGAGCGAGCCGCGTCCCACCCGTCGTGATCTGCTCAAGCCGGTGCAGCTGCTGGGCTTCGCCTTCGCCGCCGCCGTGTTCTCCGGCCTCGTCACTCTCGTCTCGATGGGGTTCTTCCAGGATCTCACCGGCGATGAGCGCGTGCACGTCGTCGTGGTCTCGCTGGTCGTCGCCGGCGTCGCCTTCATCGCGACCCTGGTGATCATCGCCCTGTGCATGCTCGCGATCGACCCGGCCAAGATGGGCGGCGAGATCGACCACGGTGTGCTGATGGACGACACGGATGCCGTCGCGTCGCCCGACGCGACGGACGACGGCGCCGCGCCGCGCGTCTGAGCCCGTCGAACGCGGTCAGACCCGGTCGACGAGCTCGTCCGCGAGGCCGGTGTAGCCGGCCGGGGTGAGGGCCAGCAGGCGCTCCTTGGCGTCGTCGCCGATGTCCAGGCCGCGCACGAACTCCGCCAGCTCGGAGCCGCCGACGCGGCGCCCGCGCGTGAGTTCCTTCAGCAGCGCGTAGGGGTCGGTGATCTGCGACCGACCCGCGACGATCTCCGCGCGCACCACGGTCTGGATCGCCTCGGCCAGCACTTCCCAGTTGGCGTCGAGGTCGGCCAGCAGCACGTCACGCGACAGTGAGATCTCGGTGAGCCCGCGCTGCAGGTTGTCGAGAGCGAGCAGCGAGTGGCCGAACGCGACGCCGATGTTGCGCTGCGTCGTGGAGTCGGTGAGGTCGCGCTGCATGCGGCTCGTGACGAGGGTCGAGGCGAGGGTCGTGAACAGACCTCCCGAGATCTCGAGGTTCGCCTCGGCGTTCTCGAAGCGGATCGGGTTGATCTTGTGCGGCATGGTCGACGAGCCGGTGGCGCCGGCGACCGGGATCTGGGCGAAGAAGCCCATCGCGATGTAGGTCCAGATGTCGGTCGCGAGGTTGTGCAGGATGCCGCCGGCGTGCCGCACGCGGTCGTACAGCTCCACCTGCCAGTCGTGCGACTCGATCTGCGTCGTCAGCACGTTGAAGTCGATGCCGAGGCCCTCGATGAACGCGCGGGAGAGCTCGGGCCAGTCGACGTCGGGCGCGGCGGCCAGATGGGCCGACCAGGTGCCGGTGGCGCCGGAGAACTTCGCCAGGTACTCGCCGTCGGCGATCTGGGCGGCCACGCGCTCGAGCCGCCAGGCGAAGACGGCGAGCTCCTTGCCCATCGTCGACGGAGTGGCGGGCTGGCCGTGGGTGCGCGAGAGCATCGCGGCATCCCGGTGCTGGTGTGCGAGCGCCGACAGGGCGTCGATCACGGCGCGCAGCTTCGGCAGCCAGACGCTCTCGACGGCGCGCTTGACCGTCAGGGCGTACGAGGCCGAGTTGATGTCCTCGCTGGTGCACGCGAAGTGGGTGAGCTCGGCGACGGCGTCCAGGCCCAGCGTCTGCAGGCGGTCGCGCACGAGGTATTCGACGGCCTTCACGTCGTGACGGGTCACCGACTCGGTGGAGGCGAGCCACTCGATCTCCGTCGAGCCGAAGGCCCGGTAGAGCTCGCGCAGGGCGTCCTTCTGCTCGTCGGTGAGCGCCGTCGAGCCGAAGAGGCCGCGGTCGGTGAGCGTGATGATCCACTCGACCTCGACCTCGACGCGCGCGCGGTTGAGCCCGGCCTCGGACAGGTACGCCGACAGGTCGGCGACGGCGCCGCGGTAACGGCCGTCGAGGGGGCTGAGGGGCTGGGGGGCGAGGGTGTTCGCGGTGGTCACGACGTGGGCTCCGATCACGGTGTCTGTCGACGCGCGGCCGATGCGCACGACGACACGCTCACAACGGACGGATGGCCGGTTCGAGCTGCCGGAAGAGCGCCCGACTCGCGCTCTCGATCATACCGAGCACGTCGTCGAACATCTCCGGGCCGGCGTAGTACGGGTCGGGAACGTCGAGGTTGCCGTGGGCCTCGGGGTCGAACGAGAGCAGGAGCGCGAGCTTGTCGGCATCCGTCGTCGTGCGCGCCCAGCTGGCGAGGATGCGCTCGTGCGAACGGTCGAGGGCGACCACGAGGTCGTTGCGTTCGAAGTCGTCGAGGGTGAACTGGCGCGCGCGGTGGCGCGCGCCGTCGTAGCCGCGCCGCGCGAGCGCCTCGAGGGTACGGCTGTCGGCGCGTTCGCCCACGTGCCAGTCGCCCGTCCCCGAGCTGGTCGACACCACGCGCGCGCCGAGGCCGGCGCGTTCGGCGATCTCGCGGAAGACGATCTCGGCCATGGGGGAGCGGCAGATATTGCCGGTGCAGACGAACACGACGCGAAACGGTGCGGCGTCGGCAGTCACCTCCCCATTGTGGTGCAGGTCGCCGGCCGCACGAAAGACCTCCTCCCCACGCGGCTGCGCGCCGAGACGGTCCACGGATGCCGGGACCACCGCCCGGGGCTGCGTCGCCCGGGGCGACGATCGTCGCGTGGACCGACTCGCCGACATCGCCGATGCCCGAGCCGGCCTGCGTCACGCGCGCGACCTCCTCGCGGCGGCGAATCTGCGGATGCTCGGGCTGGGGGTCGACGCGCAATGGGAGACAGCGGCGGCAGAGCCGGTCCGGGAACGTCTCGACGCCAGCGCACGGCTGAGCGCGATGGCGATCGACGAGATCGACGAGTGGGATCGTGACCTGGCTCACGCGGCCGAACGGGCACTGATCGAGGCGGACGGATGAGCGATGACGTCGATATCCGCTCCGGCGGGCTCATCGCGGTCGACACCGACGCCCTGCGAGAGCTCTCCGGCGCCCTCGGTCTGATCGCCGCGCATCTCGACGAGGCCGCAGACACCCTCGCGGCCGCCGGTGCCGCATCGCTGGCGGCCGGGCTCTGGGTCGCCGATCCCGCCGGGCGGGCGCGGGGGGCGCAGTCGATCGTGACCGAGCTGTCGCGCACGCTCGAGGTGCTCGCCGAGGCGTACGACCTCGCCGAGACGGAGGCGCTTCACGCGCTCCACGGCCCCCGCGACGTCGACGCGATGCGGCTCGCCGCCGCGCGGATGCAGGCCGAGGCGGATGTGGCGGCGGCGGCGAGGCGGCTCGCGGACGAGTGGATCGACGGCCGTCACCGCGACATCGAGGATCAGATGCGGGCCAGCGCCCTCCTGCTCGGTGTCTACGCGCCGCTCGGACCCGCCCTGACGCTGCTGACGGCCGCCGTCCGCCGCGCCGATCGGGGAACGGTGCCCGCCGCGGCGCCCCCGCTGCGGCCCGGGGCCGAAACGGCATCCGTCGAGGAGATCAGCGTGCATGTCGCGACCGGCGCCGCGGCCGCGCCGCGCGGACTGGTCGACGCCATCGACCGGATGCCGGGAGCGGACGGCCTGGACGATGCACGGGTGCGCGTGGAGGAGTACCGCTATGCGTCGGGCGAGCGGGAGTTCGTGGCGTATATCGCGGGCACCCGCGCGGCGTTCGCGCCGGACGAGCCGTGGGACATGACCTCCAACCTCCAGCTCTACTTCGGCGAGCAGTCGTCGTCGTACGTCGCGGTGGAGCGCGCACTGGCGGCGGCCGGGGCGGTCGCGGGAAGCCGCGTGCATCTGTTCAGCCACTCGCAGGGCGGCATGATCGCGGCGCACCTGACGCGGGACGGCCGCTTCGACGTCGTGACCGAGGTCAGTTTCGGCAGCCCCGTCCAGGCCGACCAGATCGACGATGTGCTCTCCGTCGCCGTCCGCCACACCGACGATCCGGTCGCGGCCTTGGCGGCGGGCGGCATCCCCGGGGTGTCCGGCTCTGCCGACAGCGTCGTCGTCGAACGCGAGGCTGATCCGATGCCGCGCTGGAGTGACGCGACCTTCTCGGTGCACCAGCTCGGCGCCTACCGCGAGACGGCGGCGATGGTCGACGCTTCGGCCGATCCGCGCATCGCGGTGCTGCGCGAGCGGCTCGCACCTCTGGCGGGGGCGGCTGTCGTCACCTCGACGGTCTACGGCGCCCACCGCGAGCCGAACCGCTCGGCGGATCGGCGCCGGCGCTCGGGAGGAGGAGGGCTCTGACGAGGAGGCGCGACCGTCAGCTGCGGCGCTTCTTTTCCTGCGGGCGCAGCAGAATGCCGAACACCCAGTTGATCAGCGAGATGAGAATCGCGGCAACGACGCCGAGCCAGAAGCTCTCGACGGTCAGGCCCCAGCCCCATGAACTCGTGACCCATGCCGTGATCCACAGCAGCAGCCCGTTGATGACGAACGAGATGAGCCCGAGCGTGAGGATGTACAGCGGGATCGCGACGATCTTGATCACCGTGCCGATGATCGTGTTCACCAGCGCGAAGATCGCGGCGACGGCGAGCAGGGTCAGCACGAGCTGCAGCGTCTCACCGGGCGCGAACGGCGTCACCCCGACCCGGAGGGCGGGGATGAGGGTCACGACCCAGATGGCGAAGGCGTTGACGACGACGCGGACGATGAAGCGCATGGTGCTCACAGTCTTCCACGCGGATGCCGCGCTCGAAAGGTTCAGGCCGCCGTCGCATCGCCCCTCGTAGACTCGACGCGTGACCGATCTGCCCGTGCGCATCCGCCCCGAGATCGCCGCCCTCCCCGCCTACAAGCAGGGCAAGCAGGCCGGCGCCGAGGCGTTCAAGCTGTCCAGCAACGAGAACCCCTTCGCGCCGCTGCCGAGCGTCGTGGCCGCGGTGCAGGCGGCCATCGCCGTCAACCGCTATCCCGACGCCTCATCACCGCGTCTGCGGGCCCGCCTCGCGGAGCGCTTCGGCGTCGGTGACGACGCGGTGCACATCGCGGCCGGGTCGGTGTCGATCCTCTTCCAGCTCGCCCAGGCCACGAGCGGACCGGGCGATGAGATCCTCTTCTCCTGGCGTTCGTTCGAGGCCTACCCGAGCCTGGCGACGGTGGCCGGCGCGACGGCCGTCACCGTCCCGAACGATCCGGCGGGCGGTCACGACCTCGACGCGATGGCCGACGCCGTCACCGAGCGCACCCGCATGATCATCGTCTGCAGCCCGAACAATCCGACGGGTCCGGTGGTGACCCAGGCGGGCTTCGATGCGTTCCTCGCCCGCGTCCCGAATGACGTCCTCGTCATCCTCGATGAGGCGTACGCCGAGTTCGTCACCGATCCGGATGCCGTGGCCGGCGCCGACGTCATCGCCGCCGGACACGCGAACGTCGTCGTGCTGCGCACCTTCTCGAAGGCCTACGGTCTCGCCGGCCTGCGCGTCGGCTACGCCGTCGGCGACCCGCGCATCCTGGCGGCCGCGCGCAGCACCGGCATCCCCCTGTCGGTGACGGCCGCCGCCGAGGAAGCGGCCCTGGCCAGCTTGGATGCCGAGGAGGAGCTGCTCGAGCGCGTGCGCACCCTCGCCGCGCACCGCGACGACCTGGCCGCACGGCTGCGCGCGGCGGGGTGGGACGTTCCCGAGGCGCAGGGCAACTTCGTCTGGCTGCCGGCCGGCGCGCGAGCCCTCGAGGTCGCGGCGGCGTTCGAGGAGGCCGGCCTGATCGTGCGCCCCTTCGCCGGTGACGGGGTGCGCATCTCCATCGGCGAGCACGAGGCGATCGAACCGATCGTGCGGGTGGCGGCATCCGTCGCAGCGCACCGTTAGTCCTGCCCGTGTTGTCGGCACACGGCGGATCGCGATTCCCGTTGTCGATCCCATGCAGTCGGACGCATGCGCGGGGCGTTAGCGTGGGAACATGACCCCGCCTGACGACCCGGCCCTCGTGCGCGTTCTGGCGGCGGACGGGACGTTCGCCCCCACACCCGAAGCCGAGCGCTACCTGCCGCTCATCGACGCGCTCTCCGACGCCGAGCTCGAGACGTTCTACCGCGACATGGTGGTCGTGCGCGCCTTCGATCGGCAGGCCACCAACCTGCAGCGGCAGGGCCAGCTCGCCCTGTGGCCGCCGTCGCTCGGGCAGGAGGCCGCCCAGGTCGGATCGGTGCGTGCCGCCCGGCCGCAGGATCACCTGTTCCCGTCGTATCGCGAGCATGTCGTGGCCACCGCCCGCGGCGTGGACCCGATCGACATCATCCGCGTGATGCGCGGTCTCACGCACGGCGGCTGGGACCCGACCGACCCGAAGAACGGCAACGTGCGCATCTACACGCTCGTCCTCGGATCGCAGACGCTGCACGCGACCGGCTTCGGTATGGGGCTCGTCTTCGACAAGAGATGCGCCACGGGCGACCCGGACCGTGACGAGGCCGTCGTGGTCTACTACGGCGACGGCGCATCCAGCCAGGGCGACGTGCACGAGGCGATGGTGTTCGCCAACACCTACCGGACCCCCCAGGTGTTCTTCCTGCAGAACAACCACTGGGCGATCTCGGTGCCGGTCGCCACCCAGTCGCGGGCTCCGCTGTACCGCCGCGGCGCGGGGTACGGCATGCCGTCGACCCTCGTCGACGGCAACGACGTGCTGGCCAGCTACGCGGTCTCCAAGCTCGCGCTCGACGAGGCGCGCGCCGGCGAGGGACCCCGCGCGATCGAGGCGATGACCTACCGCATGGGCGCGCATACGACGAGCGACGACCCCACCAAGTACCGCACGTCCGACGAGGAGCAGTCGTGGGCGCGGCGCGATCCGATCGCCCGCATGCGTGCTTACCTCGAGGCGCGGGGGGCGGCGGCATCCTTCTTCGACGAGGTGGATGCCGCGGCGCAGGCCTACGCGGACGATGTGCGCGTACGCACCAACGCGCTCGGCACGATCGAGCCCGAGTCGATGTTCGCGCACGTCTACAGCGAGGACCACCCGTTGATGGTGGAGCAGCGTCGCTGGCTCGCCGATTACGAGGCGTCGCTGGAGGGAGGAGTCTGATGGTGGAGTCCATGCCCCTCGCGAAGGCGCTCAACGCGGGTCTTCGCGCCGCGATGGCCGCCGACGACCACGTCCTGCTCATGGGCGAGGACATCGGTCGCCTCGGCGGCGTGTTCCGCGTGACGGAAGGCCTGCAGGCCGAGTTCGGCGAGCAGCGGGTGCTCGACACCCCCCTCGCCGAGTCGGGCATCGTCGGCACCGCGATCGGTCTGGCGATGGCCGGGTTCCGTCCGATCATCGAGATCCAGTTCGACGGCTTCGTCTTCCCCGCCTTCGACCAGATCACGACGCAGCTCGCCAAGCTCACCAACCGGCACGAGGGCGCGCTGCAGATGCCGGTCGTCATCCGCATCCCGTACGGCGGCCACATCGGAGCCGTCGAGCACCACCAGGAGAGCCCGGAGGCGTACTTCACGCACACCGCGGGCCTGCGCGTCGTCTCTCCGTCGACGGCGAACGACGCGTACTGGATGATCCAGGATGCCGTCCGCTCGCCCGACCCGGTGATCTTCCTCGAGCCCAAGGCCAAGTACTGGATGAAGGGCGACGTCGACAGCGCCGAGCGCCCCCTGCCGCTGCACGCGTCGCGGCTCGTGCGCCGCGGCACCGACGTCACGCTCGTCGGCCACGGCGCGATGGTCACGACGCTGCTGCAGGCGGCCGCGCTCGCCGAGAGCGAGGGCACCTCGTGCGAGGTGATCGACCTGCGCTCGCTCTCGCCGATCGACTACGGTCCCATCCTCGACTCGGTGCGCCGCACGGGCCGCATGGTCTACGCGCAGGAGGCGCCCGGCTTCACGTCGGTGGGTTCCGAGGTGGCCGCGACCGTCATGGAACGGGCGTTCTTCGCCCTGGAGGCGCCGGTGCTGCGCGTGTCGGGCTTCGACGTGCCGTTCCCACCCGCCAAGCTCGAGGGCACCTACCTCCCTGATGCCGACCGCATCCTCGAGGCCGTCGACCGCGCCCTGGCCTACTGACCCGCCCCGCCCCGCCCCGCCCCGCCCATGACCGCGAGACACCAGCCCCGCACCGAGACACGAGTCGTAGCCCCGTGTCTCGGTGCGCATCACGTGTCTCGCGGACTCAGGCCCTGAAGGAGAACGACATGAGCGAGCAGATCTTCCACCTGCCGGACGTCGGCGAAGGCCTCACCGAGGCCGAGATCGTCCAGTGGCGCGTCGCGCCCGGCGACACCGTCGAGGTCAACGACGTGCTCGTCGAGATCGAGACGGCCAAGTCGCTGGTCGAGCTGCCCTCGCCCTTCTCCGGCACCGTCGGCGAGCTCCTCGCCCCCGAGGGTGAGACCGTCACGGTCGGGGCCCCCATCATCACGATCGGCGGCGCCGCGGCGGATGCCGAGACCCCGGCACCCGCGCAGCCCGAGGCGGCCGCGGCATCCGACGACGGCGGCGCCGTGCTGGTCGGCTACGGCACGGGCGCCGGAGCGACCTCGCGCCGCAAGCGCCCCGCCGAGCGCGGTGAGACCGTGCGGGCGTCCGTCGGGGTCGTCGCCAAGCCGCCGGTGCGAAAGCTCGCGCGCGATCTGGGCGTCACGCTCGCCGAAGTGACCCCCACGGGGCCCGCCGGCGAGGTCACCCGCGACGACGTCGTGCGCCACGCCGAGCAGGCCAGCGTCTTCCGCAACATCGCGACGCCCGCCGCCCCCGCCGAGCGGGAGCAGACCATCCCGGTCTCGGCCTCGCCCGTGCCCGCCCCGCCGGTCGGCGAGCGTGAAGAGGCGATTCCGGTCAAGGGCGTGCGCAAGGCCACGGCATCCGGCATGGTGCGCTCCGCCTACACCGCGCCGCACGTGTCGGTGTGGACCGACGTCGACGCGACCCGCACGATGGAGCTCGTCAAGCGCCTGAAGGCCTCGCCCGACTTCGCCGACATCAAGGTCTCGCCGCTGCTGATCATGGCGCGCGCGGTGATCTGGGCGGTGCGACGCACGCCGCTGATCGGCGCCGCGTGGATCGACAAGGAAGACGGCTCGGCCGAGATCCGGGTGCGCAACTACGTCAACCTCGGCATCGCCGCCGCGACGCCGCGGGGCCTGCTCGTGCCGAACATCAAGGACGCCCAGGACCTCAACCTCCGTGAGCTCGCCAAGGCCCTCGAGAAGCTGACGCTGACGGCCCGAGAGGGAAAGACCACCCCGGCCGACCAGCAGGGCGGCACGATCACGATCACGAACATCGGCGTCTTCGGGATGGATGCCGGCACCCCGATCATCAACCCGGGCGAGTCGGGCATCGTCGCGATGGGCACGATCCGCCAGAAGCCGTGGGTCGTCGACGGCGAGGTGCGTCCCCGCTTCGTCACCACGGTCTCGGGCTCGTTCGACCACCGCGTGATCGACGGCGACGGGATGAGTCGCTTCATCGCCGATGTCGCATCGATCCTGGAGGAGCCGGCGCTGCTGCTGGACTGACCCCCGGCATCCGCTGCGACACAATGAAGGCATGCTGACCGTCTTCGTCGCCGCGCTCGCGGCGCTCGTCCCGATCACGAACCCGATCGGGGCGGTTGCGGCCTACGCCGGGCTGTCCGCCCACCTCGACGAGGCCGACCGGCGCCGGCAGTCGTGGCTCACGGGCATCTACGTCGCCGCCATCCTGACCGTCTTCGCGCTGCTCGGAACCCTGATCCTGCAGTTCTTCGGCATCTCGCTGGGCGCGCTGCAGATCGCCGGCGGCCTCGTCGTGATGCACTCCGGGTTCGGTATGGTCGTGCCGCGCGCGCTGGGCGCGGGGGCCTCGGATGCCGAGAAGGACATGCCGCCCCGAAGACCGACA
>NZ_BADB01000498.1:0-1028 GCF_000333415.1 Microbacterium sp. B24
ACTTCGGCTTGCGCCGGAGGAGATCCGCCGCATCGCCCGCGCCTCGGGATGCCGCATCGCGGTGAACGCGAGCACGGCGACCGCGTCGTTCCTCGACGAGCTGGACGGCATCGACGTGGTCGGATGGCACAACTTCTATCCCCGGCCCGAGACCGGCATCGGCACGGAGTTCTTCGTCAGCCAGAACGCGTTGTTCGCCGAGCGGCAGAGCCCCGTGTACGCGTTCCTTCCGGGCGAGAGCGCGCTGCGCGCACCCCTTCACCTCGGTCTGCCCACGCTCGAGGAGCATCGTCATCGCACCGCGTGGCGCAACTATCTGCACCTGCGTGCGATCGCGCCCGATGTCGAGATCGTCTGCGCCGAGGGCACCGTGCACGGGGAGCATCTCGAATGGATCGCCCACCACGAGCGCACCGGCGAGGTGACGGTGCCCCTGTCGGACCTCGACCCGGCGGCGGCCTTCCTTCGCGGCGCCGCCTGGCGGCTGCGTGTCGAAGACAGCGCGGCGTCGTTCCGGCTGGAGGAGACGCGCGGGAGCGTCGCTCCGGATGCCGCGCGCAACGCCGACCATCGTGCCGCCGGGTCGCTGCAGATGGATCTCGACAGCCTCGGTCGCTATCGGGGAGAGATTCACCTGATGCGTCGGGATCTGCCGCTCACGGGTCTGCAGGCCCATGTCGGCGAGATCGCGGCGCCCGCCCGCGGCATCGTCGAGAGCCTGCGGCCGGGCGACACGGTGCGTTTCGTCTGAGCCGCTGCGGCGTCTCTACAACGCGGTCGCGTCAGTCGGTGAGCATCTCGAGCAGCTCGCGGTACTTCGCCGCGGTGCGCTCGACGATCTCGGCCGGCAGCTCGGGCGGCGTTCCCTGGCCGTCCCAGGCGGCGGCGAGCCAATCGCGGACGATCTGCTTGTCGAAGCTGGGCCTCCGCTCGGCCGCGCTCGTGCCCTGCGCCCACGCCGCGGCATCCAGTAGCGCGACGAGTCGCTCGTGAGCCCCTCGTCGGCCAGGGTGAGCACCCCGTCGGCA
>NZ_BADB01000497.1:0-907 GCF_000333415.1 Microbacterium sp. B24
GGGGATGCCGTCGTGGACGTTCGGCCGCGGAGGTGTCTGCGTCGGCGGCTGCTTCCTGACCGACTCACCCCGCATCAGCGAGGCCGTGCTGCGGCATGAAGCGGTGCACGCCCGCCAGTGGCGCCGTTACGGCTTTCTGATGCCGCTGCTGTACGCCCTGGCGGGGCGCAACCCGCTGACGAACAGGTTCGAGATCCTCGCCGGGCTCGAAGAGGGCAACTACGTGCCCCACGGAGCGTCGGCGGGCGCGGTCAGCGAGAGCTGAGCAGCCCGAAGCGCGCCGGTGTATGCACTGCCACCGGCGAGATGCCGAGGCGCTCGGTGAGGTGGTCGAAGATGTCGGCCGTGCCGAGGAAGCCGCCGAGAAGGTGGATGCGCGTGCCGTCCTGACATGCCGACTCGTCGCCGTCGGCGCAGAGCATCTCGTCCGCCCACGCGGTCACCGCTCGACTCACGGCCTGGCCGGGAGCACAGGGACGACCGGTTCCGGGCTCTCCGCTGCGGTGCGAGCGATCGAGCCAGGTGACGACCATCCGCGCCGGGACCGCGATCGGAGTGATCCACGACGCGTCGGGAACCTCGATGAAGACGCGGCCCGTCGAACAGATCGGCAGCGTCGCGAGGAGCGCCTCGAGTTCGACGAGGGCATGCTCGTCCGCCGTGATGAGCTGCTGCACCCGCGCGTGACGAGAGGCCTTGCACGCGGACTCGTCGTGCACGGCGTGCGGGGCGGATGAGGTCATGATGCTCCATCATACGCTCGTTAAGGCGAGCCTTACCTCAGCGTTCAATGAGGATCTCCGCGAGCGCGTCCACCTCGTCGACGCGCAGACCGTGCGCGACGAGATAGCCGGCGCCCGACCCGAAGCGCTCGCGCACGTCCTCGAGCAGCTCGTGCATCACCGGT
>NZ_BADB01000496.1:0-3639 GCF_000333415.1 Microbacterium sp. B24
GACAGCGGCAGACGGTTGATCTTCGCCTCGACCGACTCACGGAGCCGCCACATGGTGCGCACCATGATGACGTTGATGACGTAGCCCTGCAGCCAAGTGAGCACGGCCGACACGACGTAGATGGCGAGCACGGCGACGAGCACCCACTTGAGACGCTCGAAGTCGACTCCGGCGCCGACCTGGAAGTCGTGCATCGCAGAGACGATGTTGGCGATGTCGTTCTGCCCGGCGGCGCGCAGGGCGTCGACGACCTGGGCCTGACTCGCGCCCGCGGGGAACTGGGCGGCGAGGGATGCCGAGACGACGCCCTCGAAGAGGATGTTGGTGGCTTCACCGAGAACCTTCGGCGCGATCACGGCGAGGACGACGCCGACCGCGCCGAGGACCGAGACGAACCCGAACGCCCACTTGTACGGGGCGAGCAGCCCGATCATCCGCACGAAGCTGCGACCGAAGTTGGCGGCTTTGCCGGGGGCGACGGAATCCCAGGATCCGGAGTTGAGCCGGGCCTGCTCGGCGAGCTCGAGTTCTTCGCGCTCCTCTTCGGAGAGGGCGGCAGTGTTCGGCGCGCTCATGCGTCGACTCCCAACTGCGATTCGACGATCTCTCGATACGTCTCGTTGCCGGCCAAGAGGTCATCATGCGTGCCGATGCCGACCATGCGACCGTCGTCGAGGACCAGGATGACATCGGCATCCGCGATGGTCGAGATGCGCTGCGCGACGACGATCTTGGTCACGTCCGGAAGCGCGCGCCACAGGGCTTGGCGCAGTCGCGCGTCGGTGGTGACGTCGAGCGCTGAGAAGGAGTCGTCGAACACGAGCACATGCGGCCGGTGCACGATCGCGCGGGCGATCGACAGGCGCTGGCGTTGGCCACCCGAGACGTTGGTTCCGCCCTGCGCGATGCGCGCATCGAGTCCGCCGTCCATCTCCGATACGAAGTCACGGCCCTGGGCGATCTCGAGCGCGTCCCAGAGCTCGTCGTCGGTGGCGTCCTCACGACCGAATCGGAGGTTGCTGGCGACGGTACCGGTGAAGAGGAAGGCGCGCTGCGGGACGTAGCCGATGCCCCGCCACATCTCGTCGAGGTCGGCCTCGCGCACGTCGACGCCGCCGACCCGCACGGTTCCGCCGGTGACATCGAACAGTCGGGGAATGAGAGAGACGAGCGTCGTCTTGCCCGAACCGGTCGACCCCACGATGGCGACGGTCTGGCCGGGGGCGGCGCGGAACGAGATGTTCTCGAGGACGGGTGCTTCGGCACCCGGGTAGCTGAAGGTGACATCGTCGAACTCGACGGCGCCGAGGTCGGGGAACGCCGTGACCGGTCGCGCCGGGCGGAGCAGCGCGTCGGTCGAGTCGAGCACCTCCCCGATGCGATCTGCGGAGACGGCGGCGCGCGGGATCATGATCGTCATGAACGTCGCCATGAGCACGCCCATGAGGATCTGACCGACGTACTGCATGAAGGCGAAGAGGGTGCCGATCTGCACGTCGCCGGCATCCACCTGGATGCCGCCGAACCAGATGACGCCGACGACGGTGAGGTTGAGCACCAGCATCGCCAGCGGGAACATGAGCACGAACAGCGAGCCGACCTTGCGCCCGACGACCATGATGTCGGTGTTCGCGACCCGGAACCGGGCCTCTTCGATGCGTTCGCGCACGAACGCGCGGACGACGCGCACCCCGGTGAGCTGCTCGCGCATGACGCGGTTGACGCCGTCGAGCTTGCCCTGATACTCGCGGAACAACGGCACCATGCGGCTGATGATGAAACCGGCGATCACCAGCAGCGTCGGCACGGCCACGGCGATGAGCCAGCTGAGCGCGGCATCCTGCTGGACGGCCATGATGACGCCGCCGATGGCCAGCAGCGGCGCCGTGACCAGCATCGTGGCGCCCATCATCGCGAGCATCTGCACCTGCTGGACGTCGTTGGTGTTGCGCGTGATGAGCGTTCCCGCACCGAACGACGACACTTCGCGCTCGGAGAAGCCGCTCACCTTGTCGTAGACGTCGCGGCGGATGTCGCGCCCGGCGCTCATGGCGGCGCGCGCGGCGAAGAAGGTGGCGATCACCGAGGCGACGATCTGGCCCAACGCGATCAGCAGCATGAAGCCGCCCCGCGACCAGATGTATCCAGTGTCGCCCGCCGCGACACCTTTGTCGATGATGTCGGCGTTCAGACGCGGCAGGTAGAGAGAAGCCATCGCCGAGGCGAACTGGAAGACGAGCACGCCCAGCAGCCACCACTTGTACGTCCAGAGGTAACGGACGAGGAGTTTTCCGAGCATGAGGGGCTCCGTCTGCGGGCCGGGTGGGAACGGTTCATGCTATCGCCGGGCGCCGACACGCGTTCGCGAAGCGGATGCCGCGCGGCTGAACCGTGCCTCGGAGCGACGTACGACCCGAACGCGCCGCGAACACAAAACAGCCCCGGGGAGTCCGGGGCTGATCTGGGTTTCTGGTAGCGGGAGCGGGGCTTGAACCCGCGACCTCACGATTATGAGTCGTGCGCTCTCACCAACTGAGCTACCCCGCCGCGCCGCACCCACACGGCGAGATGTGGATGCTGCGAGCCCCGAGTCAGGATTGAACTGACGACCCCTTCCTTACCATGGAAGTGCTCTGCCACTGAGCTATCGGGGCGTGCTGCCCCTCGCGGGGCAACCAGAAAAGAATATCAGAGCCGGAGCGTCCGACAGAATCGGATCAGCCGACGGTGTGACCGGGCTTGGTGTGCTCGGCCAGCCACGGCATCGGGTCGATGCGGGTGGTGCCCCCGAGCAGAACCTCGAGGTGCAGGTGGGGCCCGGTCGCCTTGCCGGTCTGCCCGACGCGCCCGATGACCTGCCCGGCCGTAACCTTGTCGCCGACCTTGACCTGCAGCGAGCCGTACTGCATGTGGCCGTAGCGGGTGGAGACGAGCTGGCCGTCGATGATGTGGTCGATCAGCACGGTCACGCCGTAGTCCCCGCCGGACTCGGTCGCGATGCGCACGGTGCCCGCGGCGACGGCGTGGATCTCCGCACCCTCGCCCGGGGTCAGGTCGACTCCGTTGTGGGGCGTGGCGAACTCCGACATATAGGCGATGGAACCGAATGCCGCGGAGATCGGCACACCGACGGGGAACGGGTATTGGATGGGCGACGACGGGTCGTTCACCCACGTGTTCGCGAACAGGCGCACGCCGGACTCCGCGGCGAGTTCCGACATCGACGTCACGTTGTAGCTCTCGGGGCGATCGAGTGCCGTCGGAGCGTCCGTTCCCGAAGCCAC
The DNA here is from genome assembly GCF_000333415.1 of Microbacterium sp. B24. NCBI lineage: Bacteria > Bacillati > Actinomycetota > Actinomycetes > Micrococcales > Microbacteriaceae > Microbacterium > Microbacterium sp. B24. The sequence continues at coordinate 3,285 of NZ_BADB01000496.1, forward strand.
GAACGCCTGGATCTGACCGGCATCCGAGCTCTTCGTCAACTTCTGACTGGCGGTGACGGCGGTGGGCTGCGCAGCGGTGTTCGACGATTCGGATGCCGAAGCGATCGCGGCCGCCGGCGTGGTCGTGCCCACGGCGAGCAGTCCGACGACGGCCATGACTCCCACGGAGAACGACGCCGCAGCGACGCGCTTGGCGATCGCCGCACCTCGCGGGCGGCGGCGGCCGGCGACGTGGACGACAGCCTCAGCGGCGGCAACCGGCTGGGCCGGCTCGGCGGACACGCTGGAGGGCTGCTGCACCGGCGTCTCGCCCGTGAACGAGAACAGCCGCGCGGCGAACTCGAACTCTCGAGGC
>NZ_BADB01000495.1:0-12871 GCF_000333415.1 Microbacterium sp. B24
GCACAGATCGTGGATGCGGACCGCTTCGAGGTAGCCCCCGACGCGGCCCCCCTTGATGTTGATGATCGCGGCGGCCCGCAGAGCGAGCGCATCGCGCGCCGCCTTGGCAGACACGATCGACTCGTCGAGGCAGACGGGCGTGCGAAGTCGCGCGGCGAGCCGTGCATGGTCGACGATGTCGTCCTCCTGCAACGGCTGCTCGATCAGCAGGAGGCCGAAGCGGTCGAGCTCGGCGAGGGTGTCGGCGTCCGCGAGCGTGTAGGCCGAGTTCGCATCAACCTGCAACGCAATCGCCCCGAACGCGTCGCGCACCGCCGCGGTGTCGGCGATGTCGCGACCGGGCTTGATCTTGATCTTGATGCGCACGTAACCCTCGTCGAGGTAGCCGCCGACGGCGTCGACGAGGGCCGACGGATCGCGTTGGATCCCGACCGAGACACCGCTGGGTATCCGATCGACCACCGCGCCGAGGTACTCCCCCAACGCGCGCGACTCGGCACGCAGGGCCGCATCGAGGACGGCGAGTTCGAGCCCCGCCTTGACCATGCGGTGCCCGACGAACGGCTCGAGCACGCCCGCCACCTCTTCGGGCGCGAGAGCGTGCGCCGCGGCATCCAGAAGCGCGGGCGCGAGGAAGCGCTGGGCGACGTCCCACGCGCCCTGCGTGTATTCGCTGGAGTAGAGGGGGGACTGCTGGGTGACGATCTCTCCCCACCCGTCGCCGTCGGCGGTGCGAACGCGCACCACGATGACCTCCCGCACGGTCTCGGTGCCGAAGGAGGTCGCGAACGGCGAGACGAGCGGCAGATGGAGCACGCGAAGCTCGATCGCGTCGAGGCGCACGGGTGCGGCGGGGCGGGCGATCGGCATGCGCTCAGGCTACGCCGCGCGCCGCGCGCGCACCGGGCCGATGTGCGCCGTGGGTCCCCTCAGCGGTGCGCCCGCAGCGCCGCGAAGCGCGGGGCGACGTAAGTGCTGCGGCGCGGCGCCCGCGGCAGCAGGGCTTCGGTGATGGCGGTGATGAAAGTGCGCACGGCATCCGTCCTCTCGAGGTCTTCACTCAAGAGATGACGAATGCCGTGCGCTATGACGCGTGTTCGCGAAATCAGTCGTCGACGACGGTGACGCTGACCTCGATGTTGCCGCGGGTGGCGTTCGAATACGGGCACACCTGGTGGGCGGCGTCGGCGAGCTGCTGCGCGACGGCGAGGTCGATCTCGGGGATGTTGACCTCGAGCTCGACGGCGAGCTGGAAGCCGCCCTGGCCGTTCGGGCCGATGCCGACGCGCGAGCCGACGCTCGAGCCCTCGATGCTCACCTTCTGCGCGCGGGCCACGCTCTGCAGCGCGCTGTGGAAGCAGGCGGCGTACCCGGCGGCGAACAGCAGCTCGGGGTTCGGCGCCTCACCGGCGCCGCCCATCTCCTTGGGGACGCGCACGTCGAAGTCGAGGATGCCGTCGGTCGTGCGAACGTGTCCGTTGCGGCCGCCACCGGTCGCGAGGGCTTCAGCGGTGTAGAGGGTTTCCATGGGTGTTCCTTTCGTGGAGGTCAGAGAGTCGCGCCGGCGACCATCGGTCAGGCAGCGGTGCGCAGATCGGAGGCGACCGCGCGCATGTTGGCCGTGATGGCGGCGAGCTGTTCGAGCAGCTCACCGAGCCCGCGACCGCTGTCGACGAAGGCCGGCACGAGGCACCCCGCGGCCGCGACGACCTCGGCGTGCGTGTTTCGGCCGGCGGCCGTGAGCTCGACGCGAACGACCCGCTCGTCGTCGGCGTCACGGCGACGACTCACGAGACCGCGCTCCTCCAGCCGGCGCAGCAGCGGCGACAGGGTGCCGGAGTCGAGGCCCAGTTCCTCGCCGAGACCGCTCACGGTGCGCCCGCCCGTCGCCAGGACGACCATCGCCAGGTACTGCGGATACGTCAGCTTCCACGGCTTGAGCACCTCGCGGTAGGCCTGCGTCGTGGCATGCGAGGCGGTGTACATCGCGAAGCAGACGAACTCGTCGAGCGTGGCGGGAGCGGGCATGAGAGAAGCATTGCACACAATTGAATTGTGCACAATTTTTCCCGCAAGGGCGGCGTCAGCGCGACAGGGTGAACCCGTCCGGGTCGCCCGGCCGGGGCGGTCGCAGCTGCGGGGGCAACGGCCACGGCAGCACGATCGGCTCGTGCGGCCTGCTCATGTCGCCGTAGTCCTCGACCTTCACGAGGATCCGCGCCGGCGTCACCTCGACGAGCCGGACGCGAACCGGCTGCTCCGCGCCGCGCTCGAGCATCCAGGGCTCGGCGAGGAAGGCGAGGCCGCGCCGTTCGAGCGCGTCCTCGGCATCCAGCCACTCGACGGATGCCGCGACCACCCGCCCCAGCACGTCGATCGCCGTCCACGCGGCTCCGTCGGGGCGGATCCACCCCAGCCGCTCTCCGTCGTCGCGCCGGTGCGGCGTCCAGTCGTCGGGAACGGCCCCGCCCCCGCTCACGACGTGGCCCCGGAGCGCACGAAGAGATAGCCGCGCTCGTCGAACCCGCCCACCGCGAAGCCGTCCTGGGTCAGCCCGAGGATGGCTTCACGCACGCGGTACCGCCAGTCCAGCGCCTCACCGGGCGCCTCGCGTCGCAGCCGTTCGATGTCGGTCGGCACCTCGACGGTGGTGACGATGTCCTGCTCGCGCGGCGGCGCGGACGGTGCGTCGAGGTCCCAGACGGCGAAGATGCGGTCCGTCTCGTCTCCGCGGTTGACCCCGTCATCCATCGCGCTGTAGTGATCCACGTAGTACTCCTCCACCCGCGCGCCGAGTACGCGGAGGTTGAACGACGCGTTGCGGGCGACGAGGGGGTCGAAGGTCCACGTGATCCGGTGGACGCCGCGCGCCAGCGCCCACTCGCGCTGGTGGTGTTTCAGCAGCCGCCCGAGACCCTGGCCGCGCCGGTCGTCGACGATGCCGGTGATGTGCGAGTGCAGCGAGCGGTCGTCGGGCGCGGAGAAGAAGCCGACGGAGGCGCCGATCATGCGCTCCGGCTCGGCCCCGCGCGCGGGGTCCTCGGCATACAGCCCGACGGCGTAGTTGCCGACGTGCGCGAGTGCCCGCAGGAGGTTGGCGGGCATGCCCGTGCGGTCACCGCCCCACACCTCGCTGAGCACGGCGGATGCCGCCGTGACCTGCTCCATCGTGCGCAGCGGTCGGATGCGGATCCCGTCGGGGGTCCGGCTGTCGAGATCCACCATGCGGTCACCCTACGCCGGAGCCGCCGCGTCACCCGGGCGATAGCCTGAAACGATGCCCACTGACGACGATGCCCGACGACGATTGACCCGGATGCCGCCGCAAGGCGCCATCGTCGCCGTGCTGGCGCTGGCGGGGCTCGCTTCGTCGTTCATGTTCACGCTCGTCGTCCCGATTCAGACGCGTCTGCCGGACCTGCTGCACGCGAACCGCGACGACACGGCGTGGGTGGTCACCGCGACGCTGCTCGCGGCCGCCGTCATCACTCCCATCGCGGGGCGGCTGGGCGACATGTACGGCAAGCGGCGCATCGTCCTGGTGCTGCTGGCGACGCTCGTGATCGGCTCCGTGATCGCGGCGGTGTCGACCGGACTGATCGGGCTGATCGTCGGACGTGCGCTGCAGGGCGCGGTGACCGGCGTCATCCCCCTCGGCATCTCCATCCTGCGGGACGTGCTCCACGAAGACCGCGTCGATCCCGCCATCGCCCTCATCAGTGCGACGCTCGGCGTGGGCGGCGCGCTGGGACTGCCGATCAGCGCGCTCGTCACCGAGAACGCGGACTGGCACGCGCTGTTCTGGACGGCCGCGGCCCTCGGCGCCGTGGTGTTCGTGCTCGTCCTTCTCGTCGTTCCGGTCAGCGTCCTTCGTACCGCGGGCCGCTTCGACTATGCGGGCGCGCTCGGGCTGGCGCTGGGGCTTCTCGGCATCCTGCTGGCGATCTCGCGCGGTGACGCCTGGGGATGGGGGTCGGCGGCGACGCTCGGCTGCGGTCTCGGCGGGCTGGCGGTGCTGCTGGTGTGGGGCTGGTACGAGCTGCGCATCGCCGAGCCTCTGCTGGATCTCCGGGTCGCCGCGCGACGCCCCGTGCTGCTCACCAACATCGCGTCGGTCGCGATGGGCTTCTCCCTCTTCTCGTCCAACGTCTCCTACCCGCAGCTGCTGGAGCTTCCGGCGCCGACCGGCTTCGGGCTCACGCTGCTGGCGGCCAGCCTGGTGATCATGCCCTCCGGACTGGTGATGATGGTGCTCTCGCCATTCTCGGGGCGCCTTGCGAGCACCGTCGGCCCGCGGCGCCTGCTGATCCTCGGTGCGATCGCCCTGATCGCCGCCTACGGCTTCAGCCTCCTGTTCGCCTCCGCCGTCTGGCACATCCTCATCGCGAACCTCCTCATCGGTGTCGGGATCGGGTTCGGCTACGCGGCCATGCCCATGCTGATCATGCGCTCGGTCCCGCAGAGCGAGACCGGCGCCTCCAACGGCCTGAACGCCCTCTTCCGCTCGCTCGGAACGAGTTCGGCCGCTGCGGTGGTCGGCGCCGTGCTCGCGAGCATGTCGAGCGTGCAGGACGGACGCCCCCTCCCCACGGCATCGGCCTTCCAGGTGTCGTTCTGGCTGGGGCTGCTCGCTGCGGTGGTCGCCCTCACGGTCGCCGCCTTCATCCCGCTGCGCCCCGCCGACGAGCACCACCCCGCGCTGCCGCCGGACCACTAACCTCGCACCATGACCGTCGTCCCGCCCGCCAGCCCCGCACCCGCGGCTCCCTCCGGAGACCGCGACGCCCGCTTCTTCGGCCAGCCGTGGGCCCTCGCGCACGTGTTCGGGGTGGAGATGTGGGAGCGGTTCAGCTTCTACGGCATGCAGGGCATCCTGCTGATCTATCTGTACTACTCCGTGAGCGACGGTGGACTCGGCGTCGAGGAGGGGGTGGCCGCCGGCATCGTCGGCGCGTATGGCGGTGCCGTGTACCTCTCCACGATCCTCGGCGCCTGGATCGCCGACCGGCTCCTCGGCGCGGAGCGCGTGCTGTTCGGCAGCGCGATCGTCATCATGGCGGGGCACATCGCGCTGGCGGTGCTGCCCGGATTCGTCGGCGTCGGCGTCGGGCTCGTGCTCGTCGCGATCGGCTCGGGAGGGCTCAAGGCCACCGCCACCAGCGTCGTCGGCACGCTCTACGGCCCCGACGACACGCGGCGCGACGGCGGCTTCTCGCTGTTCTACCTCGGCATCAACCTCGGCGCCTTCGCCGGACCGCTGCTGACCGGTGTGCTGCAGTCGACGCTGGGCTTCCACTGGGGCTTCGGGCTGGCCGCCGTCGGCATGGCGCTGGGCCTCGTGCAGTACTCGTTCGGCCGCCGGCAACTGCCGGCCGCGGCGCGCGCGGTGCCGAACCCCCTGCCGCGCGAGCGCTACCCGCTCATGGCGGGGATCGCTGCGGCGGGCATCGTGCTGATCGTCGTGCTGGTGCTCGTCGGCGTCATCCGCGCCGACAACCTGGCTCTCATCGTCATCGTGGTCGTGATCGCGGCGGCGCTCGCCTACTTCGCGGTCATCCTGTCGAGTCGTCGGGTGGATGCCGAGGAGCGCAGCCGCGTCTGGGGCTTCGTGCCACTGTTTCTGACGTCGGTGGCGTTCTGGTCGCTCTACCAGCAGCAGTTCACGGTGCTGACGGTCTACTCCGACAAGCGGCTGAACCGCGACCTGTTCGGCTGGGAGATGCCGGTGTCGTGGGTCAACTCCATCAACCCGATCTTCATCATCGTGCTCTCGGGCGTGTTCGCCGCGGTGTGGACGAAGCTCGGCGCGCGCCAGCCCGCGACTCCGGTCAAGTTCGGTGTCGCCGCGATCGTCATGGGGGCGGCGTTCCTGCTGTTCCTCCCGTTCGCCGGCGGCGGCGAGAACTCCACCCCGCTGTGGGCGATCATCGGCATCCTCTTCGTGTTCACCGTCGCCGAGCTGCTGCTGTCGCCGGTGGGACTGTCGGTGACCACGAAGCTCGCGCCGGAAGCCTTCCACACCCAGATGGTGGCACTGTTCTTCCTGTCGGTCGCCCTCGGCACCGCGATCGCCGGTCAGCTCGCGACGCTCTACGACCCCGAGAACGAAGTGCCCTACTTCTGCGTGCTGGGCCTCATCGCGATCGGTGTCGGCGTGCTCCTGCTGCTGTTCGTGCGCCCCGTGCTGACGCTCATGCGCGGCGTGCGCTGACGGCGGCATCCCCGCCCATCCGCGCCGCGTCACCCGATGTCACACGCGTGCGCAGCAGACGGTTGTCGCTCTATCCTGACGACGGCTCGAAAACCGGAAGCCTCCGCCTTGAGCAGCCCGCGACCGTCGCCGCTGCAAGAGCCTTCTGACACTCGCCCGCATCGCGGGCCATCGTCTTCAGGAGGAGAACCATGTCCGTCGCCACCACCACCTCCGGCAGCCTCCCGCGCACGGCCGCGCTGATCGAGGCGAACGCCGCGCGAACCCTCGACGACGACGGCTTCACGCTGCAGTCGACGGCCGCCTTCGAGGCGCTCACCGCGCGGGCCGTCGCCGACGTCGTGGAGCGCCAGCGGGCCGCGGGGATCACTCTCGTCGGCGACGGCGAGTTCGGGAAGGCGATGTCCAACGCCGTCGACTACGGCGCCTGGTGGTCGTACTCCTTCCAGCGGGTGAGCGGTCTCTCGCTCACCGAGATCAACGCCTTCAACGAGCCCCCGGTGCGCTCCGCGCCGGGGGAGATCCGCCTCACCAGCTTCCTCGACCGCCGTGACCGTCAGCGGTTCCCCGCCGTCTATGCGGAGGCGGTCGAAGCGGGTCGCACCGCGACGGCGTTCCCCACGACGACCGGACCGCTCGCGTACCGAGGTCAGGATGCCGTGGCCGCCGACATCCGCCATCTCACCGCGGCGCTGCGACCGGGTGAGCGAGGCTTCCTCACCGCGATCGCGCCGGGATCCGCGGCGCGCGTGCGCAACGACTACTACGCCACCGACGAGGAGCACATCTTCGCGTGGGCCGATGCCCTCCGCGAGGAGTACCGCGCCATCGTCGACGCCGGGCTCATCCTGCAGTTGGATGACCCCTCCCTCGCCGAGAACTTCGACCAGATCAGTCCCGAGCCCTCGATCGCGGACTATCAGGCCTTCACGAAGATCCGCATCGAGGCGATCAATCACGCGATCGCGGGGCTTCCCCGGGAACAGATTCGTCTGCACGTGTGCTGGGGGTCGTGGCACGGCCCCCACACCACGGACATCGAACTGCGCCACATCCTGCCGGTCGTGCTGCAGGCGAACGTCGGGGCGATCTCGTTCGAGGCGGGCAACGTCCGTCACGAGCACGAGTTCGGCGCGTGGGCCGACGCCGACGTCCCCGACGACCTCGTTCTCGTGCCGGGGGTGGTCAGCCACGCGACGAACGTCGTCGAGCACCCCGAGCTGGTCGCGCAGCGCATCCGCCGCTTCACCGACATCGTCGGTGCCGACCGCGTCATCGCCTCCACCGACTGCGGACTGGGCGGGCGCATCCACCCCGACCTCGCCTGGGCGAAGCTCGAGACGCTCGGCGAGGGCGCCCGCCGCGCGTGAGCCGCAGGACCGGATGCCGGGGCGTCAGGCGCGCGAGGCGCGATCGATCGCGTCGAGCAGGGCCTGCAGGCCCATCTCGAAGGCCGCGTCCAGGCGCGCGTCGGCATCCGTCCACGCGCTGCTCGCCGCGGCGAGCGCGCCCGTCGCGGGAGACGTCCGCCACACCTCAGACGGGGCGGCGCGTTCGAGCGCGATGCCCAAGGCGAAGCTGTCGAGCGCTTCGAGGTAGACCGAGACGGCGTGCGGGGCGAAGCCAGCGGCGTCCAGCGACGCCGCCATCCGCTCGTAAATGCCAAGCACCATCTCGGAGGTGATCGGAGTGCCGACGAGCAGGGCGACCAGTCGCGGGTGGGCGGCGTAGCCCGCGCGCATCGAACGGAGGATCGCCTCCAGCTCCTCGCGCCAGGGCCGCCCGTCATCCGGCGCGGGCGGCGGGAAGTCCCGCACCATGCGGTCGCGGATGAGGTCGACGAGGTGGTCGAGTCCGCCCACGTGGTAGTAGAGCGAGGGCGCGGCGACGCCGAGCCGTTTGCCGAGGGCACGCATCGAAAAGGTGTCGCCGCTGTCGATGAGCGCGAGCGCCTCGTCGACGATGCCCTCGATCGAGAGCCGCGCCACCGACGGTCTGCCCACACGCACCTCCCGAAACAAGACAGTTACACAGCGTACTTGTCGGCGACGCATACGAGAGACATACTGCCTAACACCGTTAGATAAACCCGGCGCATCGACCGGGGAAGACTCACCCTTTGGAGGACACATGTCAACGGCGACGCCCACACCCTCCGCGACAGCGGAACCGTCCGGTGCCATCGGCACCCTGAAGAAGAACTCCCTCGGTGCGAGGGGCATCACGTTCCTCGTCGTCTCGGCCGCCGCGCCGCTGACGGTCATCGCAGGAACCGTCCCGCTCGCCATCCTCATCGCCGGCCCCGCAGCCCCCACGGCCTACCTCGTCGTCGGCATCGCGCTGGCGATCTTCGCCGTCGGTTTCATGGCGATGACCAACCGCATCTCCCGCACCGGCGGCTTCTACACCTACATCGCCGCCGCCCTCGGCAAGCACATGGGCCTCGGCGCCGGCATCCTCGCCCTCGTCTCCTACAACGCCATGCAGATCGGCATCTACGGCCTTTTCGCCGTGAACGCCAAGGCGATGCTCGCCACGATCTTCGGCATCGACGTGCCGTGGCCCGTCCTCGCCGGCGTCGCGCTGATCGGCGTCTGGGCGATGGGCTTCACCGGCATCGACATCGGAGCGCGCGTGCTGGGCGTGCTGCTGGTCGCCGAGACCATCGCACTCGCGGTGCTCGGGGTCGCGATCCTCGTCACGGGGGGCAGCCCCGAGGGCTTCGGCACGGGCGTCTTCGCCCCCGTCAACGTCTTCACGCCGCAGTTCGCCGTGGTGCTCGGTCTCGCCTTCGCCGCCTTCATCGGCTTCGAATCGACGGTGCTGTACCGGGCAGAGGCGCGCACCCCCCACCGCACGATCCCCCGCGCGACCTACATCGCGGTCGCCGCCATGACACTGTTCTACTTCGTGCTGACGTGGCTGCTCGTCCAGGCGTACGGCGAGAGCGCCGTGCAGGCCTTCATCGGCGAGAACGGCGTCGAGACATTCCTGTTCGCCACCGCGGGCAGCCGGCTCGGCCAGGTTGCGACGAGCGTCTTCCTGCTGCTGATCGTCACGAGTGTCTTCGCCGCGCTGCTCGCCTTCCACAACTCGATCAACCGGTACACGTACGCCCTCGCCCGCGACGGCGTACTGCCCGCCGCGCTCGGCCGCACCCGTCCGCGCAACGGCACGCCCTGGGTCGCCGGCCTCGCGCAGTCGGTCCTCGCCGCGATCATCGTCGGTGGCTTCGCCCTCGCGGGTGCCGACCCTTACCGCCAGTTGCTGATCTGGGTCAACACCCCGGGCGTCGTCGGCGTCGTCGTGCTGCAAATCCTGGCCGCGGCATCCGTCGTCGTCTTCTTCGTCCGCCGCGCCGGCCGCGCCGACCGGCCCTGGTACGCGGTGCCCGCGGGCATCGCCGGCGGCGTGCTGATGCTCGTCTTCCTCGTGCTCATCGTCGTCAACATCGGCGTCCTGACCGGCGCCGACGACACGACCAACGCGGTCATCATTGGTGTCATCCCGGTGGCGTTCCTCGTCGGAACCGTGCTCGCCGAGGTGCTGCGACGCGTTCGACCGGCCGCCTACGCGGGCATCGGCGGTCCGGAGCAGTGACCGCGGCCGACCTCGTCGTCATCGCCGACGCGCTCCATGGCACGACCGGCGAAGCTCTGGCCGTCGCTGACGGGCGGATCGTCGCGATCGGTGATCGACGTGACACGTCGGGGTGGGCCGGCCGGGGGACACGCACCGTGCATCTACCCGGCGTCGTCCTCCCCGGCCTCGTCGACAGCCACGCGCACCCCGTTCTCGGTGCGCGGGTATCGCGCGGGCTCGACCTGCAGGGTGTCCGCACCCTCGGCGAGCTCCGGACGATCCTGACGCACGCCTGCCACGAGGCCGCGCCGGGTGCCTGGGTGCTCGGTTGGGGGCTCTCCCACGACGTGTGGGAGGGCGCCTCGATCACCGCCGCCTCTCTGGGCTCCGCTGTCGACGGCGCCCTCGTGCTGCTGCGGATGTTCGACGCCCACTCCGCGCTCGCCAGCTCCGCGGCGCTCGCCCAGGCGGGCGTCGACGGTCCGCGCACGTTCCCCTCGGGCGCGGGCGTCGCGGTGGATGCCGCGGGCACTCCGACCGGGGTGCTGCAGGAGCACGAGGCGATCGACCTGGTCGAGCGGCTCGTGCCGGTCGAACCGCTGGCCGAGGTGGCCGAGCGCCTCGCCGACCACCTGGAGCGCATGGCCGCGGCGGGTTTGACCGGCGCGCACGTCATGGACTTCGAGGGCGACCCCGCAGCCCTCTACGCGGCGGTCGAAGAGGCGGACCGGATGCCGCTGCGCCTGCGGATCCATCCGTGGGTCGACCCGGCGACGACGGAGCAGGACTGGGACGCGCTCATCGGCGCCACCGGATCGGGTGGCAGGCTCTGGCGGCTGCACGGCGTCAAGTTCTTCCTCGACGGGACGATCGACAACGGCACGGCGTGGCTCACCCACGCCGACTGCCACGGACAGTCGGTGCGCAGCACCTGGCCGTCGCCGTCACACTACGCCGCGGCGATCACGCGCTTCGCGGCGGCCAGGGTCCCCACGGCGACCCACGCGATCGGGGATGCCGCGGTGCGCCACGCTGCGGCATCCATCGCCGCCGCGCGTGCCGCGTACCCCGGCTCGCTGCACCGGATCGAGCACCTGGAGCTGACCGGCGACGACATCGTCGACACCGTCGCAGGCAGCGGCGCGATCGCGAGTATGCAGCCCACTCACTGCACGCGGTTCATCCGCGCTGACGGCCGCGACAACTGGAGCGCGCGCGTGGGTCGGGCGCGGGCGGGGCAGTCGTGGCGCACCCGCGCCCTCGCCGATCGCGGCGTGATGCTTGCATTGGGCTCGGATTGGCCGATCGCACCGTTCGACCCGCGGGAGATCATCGCCGAGGCGCAGACGCGCCGACACGGCGACGGTGAACCAGTCGGCGCGGCCGAAGCGTTGTCGGCCGCGCAGGCGCTGGCCGGGTACACGACCGGCGCCGCCGCCGCCTCTGGGCGCACGGCCGACGAGGGCCGGCTGGCGGTGGGCATGCGCGCCGACCTCACGGTTCTCGCCGCCGATCCGACGCAGTGCGCACCGGAGGACGTCCCGGCGCTGTCCGTCAACGCCACCGTGGTCGACGGGCGTGTGCGCCACCTGCGCGGGTGAGTCGCGCCGATCCGGCAGAATCGATCCATGGCTCCCGTGCACGATCCCCACCTTCCCGCCGACCACGCCTGCCTCATCGTGCACGGCAGCGACAAGCCCGGCATCGTCGCAGCCGTGTCGGCGATGATCACCCGCATCGGCGGCAACATCGTCGCCTTCGACCAGTTCTCCGACGATCATCGCGGCGGCGCGTACTTCCAGCGGGTCGTCTTCCATCGCCCCGACTTCGCTCTCGAGCGTCCGGCGATCGAGGCGGACATCGCTCAGACCCTGGCCGACTTCGATCTGGAATGGTCGCTGACCGATCAGTCGGTGCCCAAGCGCATGGCGATCCTCGCGTCGAAGCAGGACCATTGCCTCCTCGACCTGCTGTGGCGCCACCGACGCGGCGACCTGCCGGTCACCATCCCGATGGTCATCTCGAACCACACCACGACGGCCGAAGACGTCCGCAGCTTCGGCGTGCCGTTCTTCCACGTGCCCTCGGTCGCGGGTCCCGACAAATCGGCGTCGGAGGAAGAGATCCTGAAGCTGCTCGTCGGCAACGTCGACTTCGTCGTGCTGGCGCGCTACATGCAGATCCTCTCGCCCGAGTTCCTCGAACGCCTCGGCGTGCCCGTGATCAACATCCACCACTCGTTCCTGCCCGCCTTCATCGGCGCCGAGCCCTACAAGAAGGCCAAGGAGCGCGGCGTGAAGCTCATCGGCGCGACCTCGCACTACGTGACGGGCGACCTCGACGAGGGTCCCATCATCGAGCAGGACACCGTGCGGGTCACCCATGCCGAGTCATCCGCCGAGCTCGCCCGGCGCGGCGCCGACGTCGAGCGTCAGGTTCTCTCCCGCGCGGTGCTGTGGCACGCGCAGGACCGCGTCATCCGTCACGGCAACCACACGATCGTCTTCTGACGTCTGCCGAGCGGGCGTCAGTACACGTACTCCATGAGGTCCAGCCCGAGGGCGCGGAAGGCCTCGTGCGCGCGCAGCCGGTGCGCGACCGACAGGTCGTCGAAGCACACGATGAGGGCGTAGGCGGCACCGGCGCGCGGGCCCGCGATCACTCCGGCCTCGGCGCGGATGCCGTCGCCGCGACCGGTCTTGTTGACGAAGAGCAGACCGTGGCGGTCGTCGTCGTGCGCGAAGGGGTCCAGCGCGGTGCTCGCCGCGACGAGCGCCAGATCCTGGTTGAGGCTGAGCCACTCCGACACCTGCGCGCTCACCGCCGGGGAGACGACCTGAGCGTTGACGAGCCCCGCGAACAGCGTGACCAGCTCCCCCGTCGACGCGAGACCGACGTGCGGTGCGTCATCGGGCCCGCGCTCGTCTCGGAAACCGTCGATGAGCGCGGTCTTCACGAGACCGATCTGCTCGACCCGCGCGCGGACGGCTTCCAGCCCCACGCGCTCCAGCAGCGCGTTGGCGGCGGCGGCGTCGGATGCCGCCGCGGCGAGCACCGCCAGATCGCGCCCCGAAGCGC
>NZ_BADB01000494.1:0-8344 GCF_000333415.1 Microbacterium sp. B24
GCTCGGTACCGGGGATCCTCTAGAGTCATCATGGCCACGCTTCACGCGCCCCTCGGACGTCCGCCACCTGATCACGAGACCGGCGATGGACCGTCCGACATGTTCCGTCGCGGCGGCATCCGCCACGCCGGCGCGGGCCAGGCGTTCTGGTTCCGCCCCCTGGATGCCGCGATCAGCGAGGTGCCGCTCGACGACCGCGAGCTGTCGGTCGTCGTGAGCCTGCGCACCGCCGACCTGCAGCAGCTGTCGGCTCCGGTCACGGCGACGTATCGCATCGTCGATCCCGACCTCGCCGCGCGCCGCATCGACTTCTCCATCGATCTGGTGACCGGCACGTGGACCGAGCAGCCGCTCGACGCGATCGCCGCACCCCTGCACGGCGCGACGACCGCCGCCGTCGTGCACCTGCTGCAGCCGCGCACCCTCGACAACGCCCTGCGCGCCGACCTCGCCGAGCTCGGCGCCGCGGCGACCGCCATGCTCGCCGCCGACACGCGCCTGACCGACCTGGGCATCGCCATCGTCGGGGTGCGGTTCTCGCTGCTGCGCGCCGAGCCGGACGTCGAGCGGGCCCTGCAGACCCCCGCCCGCGAGACGATCCAGCAGGATGCCGACAAGGCCACCTTCGCCCGCCGCGCCCTCGCGGTCGAGCGCGAGGCCGCGATCGGTGAGAACGAGCTGTCCAACCAGGTCGAGCTCGCGCGCCGGCAGGAGGAGCTCGTCCAAGCGCGGGGACGCAACTCCCGCATCGAGGCGGAGCAGGCGGCCGCCGCTGCCGCGATCGCCGTGGAGGCGGAGGCCGAGCGCATCCGCACGAACGCACAGGCCCGGGCCGACGCCGACCGTGCGCTCGGCGAGGCGGCCGGCGCGGCCGAGCGGGCCCGAATGGCGGCACTGCGCGACGTGCCCGTCGAGGTACTGACCGCCCTGGCGATGCGCGAGCTGGCGGGCAACCTGCCCAGCATCGACCACCTGACCGTCACGCCCGACCTGCTCACCAACCTCGTGGGACGCCTCGGCGGCCGGACCGCCGCGCAGACCGCGACACCGACGGGACGCTGAGATGACCGCTCCTCGAGCCGTCATCGTGCATCGGGCGAGCGAGCTCACCGAACTGCTCGCCCGGCACGGCACGCGCGGCCAGGTCGCCTTCTTCCTCGATCAGCGAGGCCAGAGCCTCGCCGCCGTCGAAGAGCGGCACGAGCGCACCCGCGCCGCCCTGGCCGACGTGTCCGCGGGGCTCCCGGTCGATTGGCGGCGAGCCACGGTCGAACGCAGCGACCTCGCCCGCTTCGTCTTCGAACCCGACGACGTCGTGCTCGTCGTCGGACAGGACGGGCTCGTCGCCAACGCCGCGAAGTACCTCGGCATCCAACCCGTCATCGGCATCGACCCGCTGCCCGGCGTCAATGCCGGGGTGCTCGTCCCGCACACCCCCGCGGCGGGAGTCGCCCTCGCCGCCGCCGCGCAGGCGGGAACCGCACCGATCTGCGAGCGCACGATGGTGCAGGTGCGCACCGACGACGGTCAGTCGCTCACGGCGCTGAACGAGGTGATGATCGGCCAGAGCGGCCACCAGTCGGCGCGATACACGCTCGAGGTCGGCGGTCGCCGGGAGCGACAGTCCTCGTCGGGCGTCATCGTCGGCACCGGCACGGGAGCGACGGGATGGTGCTCCTCGATCGCACGTGTGCAGGCACCAGGGATGCCGCTGCCCACCGCCACCGAGAGCGCACTCGCCTGGTTCGTCCGGGAGCCGTGGCCGTCGCCGAGCACGGGCGCAGACCTGTTCGCGGGTCGACTCGACGGCGGGGAGGTGACCCTCCGCGTCGAGTCGGACGTGCTCGTCGCGTTCGGCGATGGGATGGAGGACGACCGCCTGTCGCTGTCGTGGGGTCAGCGCGTGAGCGTCGGCGTCGCCGACCGGACGCTGCGCACCGTCACGGCGTAGCCGCGTCAGCGGGCCCGCGCGGACCGCTTGGGCTTGGGGACGAACAACGTCTCGCTCTGTTCGAGCGCCATGCCCTTCGTCTCGGGGATCTTCCACAGCACGAAGACGAACGACAGCGCCGCGAACACGGCGTACATGCCGTACGTGAACGGAAGCGAGAAGGCCGCAAGCTGGGGGAAGGTCCAGGACACGAGGAAGTTCGCGATCCACTGGGCACTCGCCGCGACACCGAGGGCCTTGCCGCGGATGCGGCTGGGGAAGATCTCCCCGAGCAGCACCCAGACGATGGGGCCCCAGGAGGCGCCGAACCCGACGACGAACAGGTTCGCCGCCACCAGCGCGATCGGACCCCACGCCCCCGGGAGGGTCACCTCGCCGTCCACCGTCTGTTCTAACGCGAAGGCCAGGGCCATCGTGGCCAGCGACAGGGTCATCAGCAGCGAGCCGGTCATCAGAATCGGCTTGCGTCCGACCCGGTCGACGAGGAAGATCGCGACGAGCGTCACCAGCACGTTCGTCACGGACGTGAAGACGCTGATCAGCAGCGAGTTGCTCTCATCGAATCCGACCGCACGCCACAGCGTCGTCGAATAGTAGAAGATGACGTTGATGCCGACGAGCTGCTGGAAGGCCGACAGCAGGATGCCGATCCAGACGACGGGCTGCAGACCCAGCGCCTTTCCACGCAGAGAGGCGCTCCGGTTCTTGCGGTCGTCTTCGATGCCGCTGATCAGCTCGTTCATCGTCTTGTCGAGGTCGGCGGCGGGAACGAGTCGCTCGAAGATCGCGCGCGCCTCGTCGTTGCGTCCCTTGGCGAGCAGGAATCGCGGAGACTCCGGCATCGTCAGCGCCAGGATGCCGTAGACGGCGGCCGGCGCGACGCCGATGAGGAACATCCACCGCCACGCTTCGAGGCCCCACCACAGCACGTTGTCGGCGCTGCCGGCGGCACCGGCGAGCACCGCGTTGCTGAGCAATGCGGTGAAGATGCCGATCGTGATCGCGAGCTGCTGCAGAGAGGCGAGACTGCCGCGCACCTGACGCGGTGCGACCTCGGCGATGTAGGCGGGAGCGACGACCGACGCGATGCCGATGCCGATGCCGCCCAGGACGCGCCAGACGATGAGGTCGGGAACGCTGAAGGTCAGCGCCGAGCCGATCGAGCTGGCCAGGAACATGGCGGAGCCGAGGAGCATGACCCGCAGCCGGCCCCAGCGATCGGAGAGGGCTCCGGCGATGATCGCCCCGAGCGCGCAGCCGAGCAGGGCGACGGCGACGACGAACCCGGTGAGCAGGGCGTCCTTCGTGTACGTGGACTCAATCGAGGAGACCGCGCCGTTGATGACCGAGGAGTCGAAGCCGAACAGGAACCCGCCCACCGCGGCGGCGACCGACAGTGCCGCGGCCCTTCGCCCATACGGGCTTTTCATTGAGAACGTGCCGGCGGGGAGGGAGTCGGTCGTGGTCACTCGGAAAACGATAGCCCCGCCGCGAGCGGCGGGGGCCGCCCTCGCCGAATGTGCCCTGCGCGTGGTAAGGGGTCGTCGTCGCCGGAGCGGATTCCGCTAGGGAACGCGCTGGAACAGGCCGTCCAACAGCGACTGGTAATAGGCCGGGGTGACCGAGATCGGTCCGGAGTAGGGGCGGTCGAAGCCCGCGATGGCATACAGCAGCAGGGCGACGAACACGGCGATGAGCCCCGCCATGATGAGGTGGATGCGGAGGTTTCGCACCTGGATGAGTGACAGCAGGATCGCATTCAGCAGCGCCCCCACCCAGAGCACCGTCCACAGGATGCTCGGCAGCCCGAGATCGGTCACCTCGATCCGCTCGCGTCGCTGGCCGACGAAGGTCTCGAAGGACTGCAGTGTCTGCGCCTGTACGTTGATCTCCCGAGCGTCGGCGGGGACGAACCCGGTGATCGCCCGCTGGATCGCCGTGACGTCGGCGTCGCCGCTCACCGGCTCGATGAGCTGAGCCTGCTGAGGCCAGTCGACCTCGATGACGTTCTTCGTGTAGGTGACGAGCGCATCGCGGAGCTCGGCTCGTTGCGGCTCGGGAAAGTCCTCCGCCGAGCGGTAGAGCACGGCGATGGAGGAGGACTCATTGAGCGCGACCTGGTCCACGTCCGCGTATGTGGAGTACGAGGCGGCGGCGATGAGGGCGAGCGTGACGCCGTAGAAGACCCCGTACGCACCGACGGCGTAGCTGAGCACTCGGTCCCACTCGGACTGATCATGCGCCATGCGCGCGACCCAGCGCCGCAGTGCCAGTAGGACGAGGCACGACAAGCCGACGAAGCCGACGCAGAAGACCGTCATCCCCAGCCACAGGGGCGCGTCCATCAGCGTGACGATCACGGTTCGGCGGGCAGTCGGCGGGAGCGAGTCAGCTGACGAACGAGATCGAAAGGGGGTAGGTGTACCACTCCCCCTTGTTCGCCTTCACGGCGGCGATGATCGAGAAGACGATGTTCACCACGTACACGGCGAGCAGGATGAGCAGCCCGATGCCGATGATGGAGAGCACCGTGCCGACGAGGGACGCGATCAGCATCGTGAGCTGGAAGTTCAGCGCGGCGGCCGTGTGGGCCCGCACGAACGGGCCGCGGTCCTTCAGCACCAGGTAGCCGATCAGCGACGGCAGGAAGTAGAAGATGCCGCCGACGTGGACCAGGGTCGCCCACAGCTTCTCATCCGAGGGGCTCATGGGCTGCGGGCCGGAGGGGACGGCGGGCTGCGGGTACGGCGGAGTGGTCATGCCACCAGCGTAGGGGGCGCGTGTCCGGCACACCGAGGGGGTTATCCCGAGATCCGCCGAATCCTCGGCATCCGGCGGCATCGTTCGATACGGTCGAAGGACATCGGCAATACACAGGAAGTGGGTTCGTAACGTGGAGATTCTTGCCGCTGGGGGCGCACTGGTGATCGTCGGCATCGCCGTCGTCGCCGCGATCGTCCTCCTGATTTTCCTGCTGATCATGGTGCGCGCGTGGTACAAGGTCGCCAAGGCCGACCAGGCGCTCGTGGTGGTCGGCAAGAGCCAGAAGAACGCCAGCGGCGAGTCGTCGCGCATCTCGGTGATCACCGGCGGGGGCGCCCTCGTCAACCCGCTCACGCAGCGCGCCGAGATGATCTCGCTGCGCGCCCGCCAGATCAAGATGGAGCCGACGGCACAGGCCTCCAACGGTGTGACGGTCAACGTCTCGGGCGTCGCACTGGTCAAGATCGGCTCCGACCCCGAGTTCGTCCGCCGCGCAGCCGAGCGCTTCCTCTCCCAGGACGGCGCGATCGAGCAGTTCACGACCGAGCAGCTCGAAGGCGCCCTGCGCGGCGTCGTGGCGACCCTGACGGTCGAGCAGCTGATGAAGGATCGGCAGAAGCTGTCCGACCAGATCGCCGAGGGCATCAAGAGCGACCTGCTCGCCCAGGGACTCATCCTCGACTCGTTCCAGATCCAGGGCGTCACCGACAAGAACGGCTACATCGACGCCCTCGGCGCGACCGAGGTCGAGCGCGTGCGCCGAGAGGCCGAGGTCGCCCGTATCAACGCCGCCCGCGAGGTTCGCGCCCGACAGATCGCGACCGACGAGGCGAACCTCGTCGAGCAGACCGCGTTCGACAAGAACTCCGCCGCCGCGGCGGCCGAAGTCGGTCGTGCCCGCGCCGAGGCCGAGCAGGCCGAAGCGCTCGCGCGTGCCGAGCGTGAGCAGGCCGTGCTGCTGCAGGGAGCCGAGAACAAGCAGGCCCAGCTGGATGCCGACATCAAGAAGGTCGCCGACGCCTCCCTCTACGAGCGCCAGCGCGCGGCGGACGCCGCCGCGTACGGCGAGGTCAAGGCCGCCGAGGCGCGCGCGCAGATCGCAGCGCAGGAGGCGGAGGCCACCCGGCTTCGCGCCCAGGCCGAGGCCGACGCGGTGCGGCTCGTGGGCGAGGCGCGGGCGGCGGCCATCGAGGCCGAGGCCGAAGCCCTCTCCAAGAACCAGGAGGCTCTGCTCGCGCAGCGCGCGCTCGAGGCGCTCGTGCCGATGATGACCGAGTTCGCGCGCGGCTTCGACAAGGTCGGCTCGATCACCGTGCTCGGCGGCGAGGGGGCGTCCAGCCACATGGCCGCCGAATCGGCCTCGAGCATGCGGGCGAGCTTCGACGCGATCCAGGCGGCCACCGGCATCGACCTGCGTCAGGTCATTCAGGGGCAGGCGACCGGCCGCGGGATGGCCCAGGGGCTCCGCGACGAGCAGTCGGTCGCCGCTGAGCCGCCGGTGACCACCGAGAGCTGACGCGTTTCGACTCCTCGCTGCGCTCGTCGCTCAACGACCGGGCAAGCCTCCCGCCCGGTCAGCGGCGCAGCTCGACCCGCGCGACGGTCGCGTCCTCGAGCGCCACGGGATCGATCTCGACGCCGATGCCCGGTCCCGTCGGCACGCGGACGTGCCCGCCGTCCAACACGATCGGGTCGCGCACGATGTCGCGTGAGTAGAAGCGGTCGGATGCCGAGACGTCGCCGGTCAGTGTGAAGCCCGGCAGCGCGGCCAGCGCCGCGTTGGCCGCGCGGCCGATGCCGGTCTCGAGCATGCCGCCGCACCACACGGGGATTCCCGCCTCGCGGCACAGATCGTGGATGCGGACCGCTTCGAGGTAGCCGCCGACGCGGCCCGCCTTGATGTTGATGATCGCGGCGGCCCGCAGAGCGAGCGCATCGCGCGCCGCCTTGGCAGACACGATCGACTCGCCTACGTGCAGCTCATCCGCGACACCCTCATCGAGGTGGATGCCGCCGGCGCCGCGGAGTACCGCCGCAACACCGACCGCTATGTCGCCGAGCTCGACGAGACCGACCGCTTCGTGCGGGACACGATCGACACGATCCCGCCCGAGAGGCGGTGGCTCGTCACGACCCACGATGCGTTCGGCTACCTCGCGCAGGCCTACGGCGTGCGCATCGCCGGGTTCGTCACGCCCAATCCGGCCACCGAGCCGTCGCTGGCCGACCGGCGGCGCCTGGCCGAGACCATCCGCTCGCTGGACGTGCCCGCCGTGTTCGTCGAGCCGAACCTCGCCGCACGGTCGACGACGCTCGCCGACGTCGCCCGCGCCGAGCACGTGGCGGTCTGCCCGATCTACGGCGACGCCTTCGACGCGCACGTGCGCACGTACGTCGACCTCATCCGCGCCAACGCCCGTTCCCTCGCCGACTGCCTCGGCGGCACCGCACCCCGAGAGGATCCCCGCCCATGAGCCCGCGCTCCGCCGCGACCCCCGCCCCTCCGGCCCGTCCCGGACGCCCCGCGCGCCCGGTCGGGCCCGCACGCCTCGTCGGGCGCGCTCTGGCCGGCATCCTGATGGCCGGCGCCCTGCTCGTCCCCGCGGCGCACGCCGCATCGGCGGCGACCGACGACCCGAACCTGGACCAGACGATCGCGGCCGACGAGGCCGTCGTGCACGGCGCGCGCACGCTGGACGCGGGGCACGTGGACATGGGGCCGCGCTTCGTGGACGGGGCGTGGACCTTCCTCATCCACGACGACGTCGCCAAGCTCGACCCGACCCTGACGAGCGTCTGGCGCTACCCCGACGAGACCGTCCTGCAGGTCTCCGACGCCGCGCAGCTGACCGCCCCCGACGATGCGGCGTACGCGTTCCTCGGCGCCGACCCCGGCTCGACGGTGTGGGTCGTGCCGCAGACGCAGAACCCCGACGTCGTCTGGGTGGGCTGGAACACGCAGGACCCCGAGGTGATGGCCCGCATCGACCGCGGCATCACCCTGACGCTGCGCGCGGTCGAGGGTCCCGGGTCGATGTCGGTCTACCTGCAGTCGGGATCGTTCGGCGCGCCCCAGGTGCTGTGGGACTCGCGCACGCCGGAGCCGCAGTCGGTGTGGGTCGACGTCAACACCCACACCCACGCGAACTGGGTCTTCACGCGCCCGGGCGTCTACCTGGTCGAGCTGACGGTCGAGGCGCAGCTGCGCGACGGGTCGACCGCCTCCGACACCCGCCGCATCCGCTTCGCCGTCGGGTCGCAGACGCCCGCGGATGCCGCGCTCGCGGCGGTGTGGACCGGCGCCGAGCCGGCGGCCACCGCGGCTGCGGCCGCCTCCACTGCGGCATCCGGTGACGATCCGCTCGTGCCGGTCCTCGTCGCCGCGATCGTCGTCGTCGCGGCCGCGATCGGCGTCGGTGCGGTCGTGGTGATCGTCCGCGCCCGACGCGTGCGACGCGCGGCGCTGGCGGCGGATGCCGCAGCCACCGCGGTTGATCCGGGAGTGGACGCGTGACGGCTCCCGCGCTCGAGCTCGACGACGTCGCCGTCGACCTGGCCGGCCGCCGCGTGCTCGAAGGCGTCGACCTCACGGTGACCGCGGGCGAACTGGTGGCGCTATCGCCCCAACGC
>NZ_BADB01000493.1:0-8908 GCF_000333415.1 Microbacterium sp. B24
GCGCCATGAGAAAGCGTGTGGAAAGCGCCTGGCTCAGCACCACACTCGCGCCGAGCCGCGCGAAGGAGAGGGAGCGGCCGGCGAGCAGCGTCGATGCCATGAGTGCGAGCAGCCACGGGGCGAGGATGCCGAGCGGCCCCGGAACCGCGCCGCCCGCGACGACGTGCGACAGCAGCGCCGTGAACGTCGCGACGGAGGCGACGATCGCACCCCGCGCGACGCGCGGAGTCCGGGAGCGACGCATGCGCCCAGTCTGCCAGGTCGGCGCCGCGTGCCCCTCCTCGATCAACGGCGCCGCTTGGCCGCCTCTGTCGCCGGGCGCTCGGCGATCACCGGGTAGGTGCCCGTGTAGCCCTCCCGTGCCGCGACGGCGGCCTGGATCTTGCCGCGCGCGGCGAACCAGCCGACGATGAGCGCGGGGATCAGCACGATGAGCGAGGCGAGCACCCATCGGCCGGTCTCCGAGAAGCCCATCGTGACGAGCACGAACGCGAGGAACGCGAGCGTCAGGTATGAGGTGAACGGGGCGCCGAAGAGGCGGAACGAGGGCCGTTGCAGCGTGCCCTGCTTCGCCCACTTCACGAGCTTGAGCTGGCAGAGGATGATGGTCGCCCAGCCGCCGATGATGCCGAGAGCCGAGACCTCGAGCACGATCTCGAACGCCTGCGACGGCCACAGCGCGTTGATGCCGACGCCCGCGAGGGTGATGGCGGCCGTCAGCAGGATGCCGCCGTACGGGACGCCGTTCTTGCTCATCTTCGCGGTGAAGGCGGGCGCCGAGCCGTTCACCGACATCGAGCGGAGGATGCGACCGGTGGAGTACAGGCCCGCGTTGAGGCTCGACAGGGCTGCGGTCAGCACGACGAAGTTCATGACCGAACCTGCGATCGCGCCGGTCTCGGGCGAGCCGATGTGCGAGAAGAACGTCACGAAGGGCGACTGCCCGGCCTCGTAGGTGCTGAACGGCAGCAGCAGGGACAACAGCAGGATCGAGCCGACGTAGAAGATCGCGATGCGGAAGACCACCGTGTTGATCGCCTTCGGCATGACCTTCTCCGGGTTGGCGGTCTCACCGGCGGCGGTGCCGACGAGCTCGATCGCGGCGTAGGCGAACACGACGCCGGAGATCGCGAGGAGCGGCGCGACGAAGCCCATGGGGAAGAGGCCGCCGTTCTCGGCGATGACGCTGAAGCCCGTGGCGCCGACATCGGTCGCGCCGTTGAAGATCAGGAAGCAGGTCCCGACGATCAAGAAGATGACGAGCGCGGCGACCTTGATGAGCGCGAACCAGAACTCCATCTCGCCGAACAGCTTGACGCTCACGAGGTTGAGTGAGAGCACGACCACCAGGGCGATCAAGGCGATCGTCCACTGCGGCACCTGCTGCAACGGCTGCCAGTACTGCGCCCAGAACTTCACGTACAGGGCCGCGGCGGTGACGTCCACGATGGAGGTCATGGCCCAGTTGAGGAAGTACATCCACCCCGCGCCGTACGCGAGCTTCTCGCCGTAGAACTCGCGGGCGTACGAGACGAAGGAGCCCGACGAGGGGCGGTGCAGCACCAGCTCGCCGAGCGCGCGCAGGATGAGGAAGGCGAAGAAGCCGCACACGGCGTAGACGAGGATCAGCGAGGGGCCGCTGGAGGCGAGGCGGCCGCCGGCGCCCATGAACAGACCCGTTCCGATGGCGCCGCCGATGGCGATCATCTGAATCTGTCGTGGGCGCAGCGTCTTGTGGTACCCGGCGTCCTCGCTGGAGAAGTCCTGCGCAGCCTCGGTGCGATCTCCCGTCAGCTCGCGCGCGTTCTCGCGGGCATCCTCGGGATCCATGCGCGAGAGCGCCTCGTTGTCCGTCATCCCGCAATCATGGAGGCGGCGTGTTTCGCTCGTGTGGCACGCGCGCACGCGTGTCGTGAAAAATCAGCCGATGGTCGGGGCCGGTGCCGGCCCCTGGAGGCCCGCGAGGATCTGGCGCGCGAGCTCCATGAACGCCGCGGTGGCCGGCGAGATCGATCCTGCGCGCCGGGTGACGAACGCGTAGTGCTCCTCCACCGCGGGCGTCAGCGGGGCCATGTACAGCCCGCGCTCCGCGATCACCGATCGCCCCACGTGGTACGACACGAGGGAGTCGCCGACCCCTTGCGCCGCGAGCTCGAGGGCGTGCGTCTGGAACTCGACTTCGATGATCGGGTCGAGTCGAACTCCCGCCGCTTGCGCCCGCTCGAGCAGTGAGACCCGGAGGGGATCGTCGAGCGACCACCGGGCCTCGGAGAGGATGAGGGGCCGCGTCGACAGGGTCGCGATGTCGATCGGAGCGCGGGTGTGCTCCGGATTGCGCGACACGTACACCACGTGGTCGACGAAGACTCCGGGGATCAGACGCAGTTGTCGGTCATCGATCGGCAACTGGACGATGCCGGCTTCGAGGTCGCCGTTTCGCACCGACTCGGCGACCTCGGAGGAGTTGAGCCCGGTCACCTTCACCTTCACCGCCGGATGCCGGGAATGGAACTCGCGGATGAGATCGGTGAGCAGATACAGGTGCGCGCTGTTGAAGGTGCCGAAGAGCACCGTGCCCTCTTCGAGTGAGCCGACGCGCCTGCCGAAGTCGGCGATCTCGTCCACATCGGCCAGGGTCTTCTCGGCGAGGGGCACGAGCTGCTTGCCCACATCGGTGAGCAGCAGTCGTCGCGTGGTGCGGGTGAACAGACGCACGCCCAGGCTCGCTTCGAGCACCGAGATCTGCTCCGACAGGCTGGGCTGCGCGATGTGGTGCTCGGCGGCCGCCGCCGAGAACGTTCCCAACCGGGCAGCGGTGAGGAAGTACTGCAGCTGGCGCACGGTGGGAGTGGCCACGGAGCCTCCTTTTCATAGGTTTCTCCTCTGTTGACTATAAAGGTTTGAGGATTGTCCTTGGTAGTGCGTCGATGGTCCACTGGTTTTACACGGCCCGACCGACCCGAGGAGACCACCCCATGCAGACCACGACACCGCCGGTCGCCCTTGTCACCGGGGCAGCGAGCGGAATGGGCGCGAGCACGGTCACGCTGTTCCTGGAGCGCGGCTACACCGTGGTCGCCCTCGACGTCGCGTGGCCCGACACCGACGTCGAGCCCGGCGGCTCCCTCCGGCGCGTCGTGGCCGACGTCCGCTCCCGCGACGCGGTCGTTGCGGCCATCGATGGGGCGCTGTCGGGCGACGAGGGCATCGATGTGGTCGCCAACATCGCGGGCGTCTACCCGCCGACCACCCTCGCGACGTACGACGAGGAGACCTACCGGCGCATCTTCGACATCAACGTGCTCGGCGTGCTCAACGTCATCGCCGCGGCCCGGCCACGCCTGCGTCGCGGCGCCTCCGTCGTGAACTTCGCGTCGGTCGATGCGTTCACGGTCTCACGCGGCCAACTGCTCTACGGTGCGTCGAAGGCTGCCGTCGTCATGCTCACGAAGGCTCTCGCGCTCGAACTGGCGCCCGACGGCATCCGCGTCAACGGCATCGCGCCGGGCTGGGTCGCGACCCCCGGCAACGCGGCGACCGGACGCATGGAGGCCGCCGCGGCGTCGATTCCGCTCGGTCGCGTCGCGACGCCGGAGGAGATCGCCGCCTGGGTCTGGCTCGTGTCCCAGCCCGAATACGGCGCTTTCCTCGACGGGGAGACGATCGTGCTCTCAGGCGCGGACGTGATGCGGTGAGCACCGTCGTCATCACCGGGGCCGCGCGTGGTCAGGGCGCCGCCCACGCCGCCGCCCTCGCCGACGCGGGCTACGCGCTGGTTCTGGCCGACCGCATGGACGACGCCGGGCAGAGGGTCGCCGCGGGCCTGCGCGAGCGCGGAGCCGACGCGCGGTACTACTCGCTGGACGTCGGCGACGAGGGCGGGTGGTCCGCGCTGGCCGCTCAGCTCGAGGACGAGGCGCAACCCGTCGTCGGTCTTGTGAACAACGCCGGCATCCTCCGCTACGGCAGGATCGCCGACACCGACTCCGCGACCTGGCTGCTGCACGACAGGGTGAACGCGCTCGGCGCCTTTCTCGGCATCCGCGCACTGGCACCCCTCATGCGCGAGGGAGGCTCCATCGTCAACGTCTCCTCCACCGCGGCGCTGGTCGGGACCGCGGGCTACGCGGCCTACTCCGCATCGAAGGCCGCCGTCATCGCGCTCACTCGCGTCGCGGCCATCGAATACGCGCCGAGCGTCCGCGTCAACGCGATCTGCCCCGGCGGCGTCGACACGCCGATGAACGACGACGAGCCCGTCGGAGGCAGTTCGACCGGTGCCCCCCTGGGACGACGGGCTCGACCGGAGGAGATCTCGCCCCTCGTGCGCTACCTCGTCTCCGATGCCTCGTCGTTCGTCACCGGATCCGT
Organism: Microbacterium sp. B24; assembly: GCF_000333415.1. Lineage (NCBI taxonomy): Bacteria > Bacillati > Actinomycetota > Actinomycetes > Micrococcales > Microbacteriaceae > Microbacterium > Microbacterium sp. B24. The sequence goes on from NZ_BADB01000493.1 coordinate 4,372, forward strand.
CCTCACGATCGACGGCGGCCTGACCGCCACCTGACCACAGCCCACCCGAAAACCCATCCAGCACCACTCCAGAAAGCAGGAAGCCATGCCCCGCATCACCCGCGCTCGCGCCGCCACCGCGCTCGTGTCCATCGCCTCCGTCGCCGTGCTGCTCACCGGCTGCGCCGGCGCCGCCGCACCCGCCTCCACCGTCGCCTCGGACTGCACACCGAAGCACGCGGGACTGAAGACCTTCACCGCCGGAACGCTCACCGTCGGCGTTCCCGAGAACGTGCCCTACACCCAGACGAAGGGCACCGACGCGTCGGGCCTCGAGATCGACGTCGTCCGCAAGCTCGCCGATGCCGAGTGCCTCGCGCTCGCCTTCGTGCCGATCACCTACGCCAACGGCATCCCCATGATCAGCGAGCAGCACAAGACCGACATGATCACCGGCGGATGGTACGTCACGGCCGCGCGCGCCGAGAAGGTCGGCTTCACCAGCCCGACCTTCTACGACTCGATGGGCATCATCTCCAAGGACGGCATCGACACCGTGACCGCCCTGCAGAGTGTCGGCAACGTCGGCTCGGGCGCCGGCTTCTCGTGGGAGGGCGACATGTCCGGCATCCTCGGCGACAAGTTCAAGACCTACCCGGGCACGGCCGAGATGAAGCAGGACCTGCTCAACGGTCGCATCCAGGCGGCGCTCGACGGCTACGCCGTGGCGACCGTGGCCTATAAGGACACGGGCTTCCAGGTGAAGCCGGCGAAGGAGGACGACCGCGTCGCGATCACCACGTCGCAGCCGATGATCGCCTTCCCCATCGACAAGGACAACAAGGCGCTCTCCGATGCGTTCAGCGAGCTCATCGACGGCTTCCGCGCCGACGGCACGCTCGCGAAGCTCAACGCGAGCTACGACCTGCCCGACTCGCTCATCGTCCCCGCCGACAAGGCGGCCGGCTCCATCCGCTGATCACCACGGCGGCGGGGGCGCGACCCCGGACGCCCCCGCCGCCCCGATCGACCCCGCCCGCCCGTCCCCCCTCGGACCTGAGGAGACCCCGTGTCCCGACCCCTGATCACGCAGGCCAACGAGCTCGCGATCGCCGGCGTGAGCATCGCCCACCTGTCCAAGAGCTTCGGTGATCACCTCGTGCTCGACGACATCTCGATGACGGTGAGCCCGGGCAGTGTGACCGCGCTCATCGGTCCGTCCGGCTCGGGAAAGAGCACACTGCTGCGCTGCGTGAACCTCCTCGAGACCCCGGATGCCGGCACCATCACCGTCGGCTCGCAGACCGTGACCGCCGGCCGCCGCGTGCCGGATCGTGACCTGCTGGCACTCCGCCGCCAGGTCGGGATGGTGTTCCAGTCGTTCAATCTCTTCCCGCACATGAGTGTGCTGCGCAACGTCGCCTTTCCCCAGGAGAAGATCCTCGGGCGCTCCCGCGATGAGGCCGAGGCCCGCGCACTGACACTGCTCGATCGGGTCGGCCTCAAGGACAAGGCACACCAGCACCCCGGGCGCTGCTCCGGCGGTCAGCAGCAGCGCATCGCGATCGTGCGCGCCCTCGCGCTGAACCCCCGCGCCATGCTGTTCGACGAGCCGACGAGCGCCCTCGACCCCGAGGTCGGCGTCGAGGTGCTCGCGGTGATGCGCGAACTCGCCGAGTCGGGCATGACGATGATCGTCGTCACCCACGAGATGCAGTTCGCCCGCGACGTCGGCGACCACCTGGTCGTCATGGCCGACGGGCGCATCATCGAGGAGGGCGTGCCGAACGAGGTGATGGCCGATCCGCGCGAAGAGCGCACCCGGCGCTTCCTGAGCGCCGTGCTGGAGCGTTGAGATGGGCGGCGTCGACATCTCGGCGGCGATGCTCCTCGTGCTCGCCGGCCTCCCGATGACCCTTCTCGTCACGGCGCTCGCGTATGCGGTCGGGCTCGTCCTCGGCATCCCGCTCATGCTCGGCCTGCGTTCGCGTGTCGCGCCGCTGCGTCTGGCGCTGCGACTGGTCGTGGACATCGTCCGTGGAGTCCCTCCGATCGTGTGGCTCTTTCTCATCTACTTCGGCGTGCAGCTGGGCACGATCCGCTTCGACTCGCTGTCGGCCGCCGTCGTCGGCCTCGGCGTCATCTCCAGCGCCTACCTCGCGGAGATCTACCGCGGCGCATTCGCCACGGTCGCCCGCGGGCAGGGCGAGGCGGCCGCCGCGCTCGGCCTCGGGCGCACGACGACCTTCGTCCGGGTGCTCGCACCCCAGGCGTTCCGCACGGCGCTGCCCTCGATGGCGACCTTCCTGCTGTCGCTGCTGAAGGACTCGTCGATCGCCTCGACGATCGGTGTCGCCGACATGGTCTTCCAGGCCACGATGTTCGCCCGCCAGAATCCCGCCGTCGCGGGCATCGTTCCCTTCTTCCTGGCCGCGGCCGTGTACCTGGTGGTCTCGATCCCGATCGCGATCAGTGCACGTCGCCTCGACACGCGCCTGCGCACGGGGGTCGTCGCATGATCGATCTCGCCGTCTACCTGCCACGGCTGGGCCAGGGCCTCATCGTCAGCCTGCAGTTGACCGCGCTGTCGGTCGTGCTCGGCTACTTCATCGGGCTGCTCTTCGCGCTCGGCGTGTCGGCCCGACGCGGGTGGGTGCGCTGGCCGTGTCTCGTGCTCGTCGAGGTGGGCCGCGGCATCCCCGCACTGGTGGTCCTCTACATCGTCTACTTCGGGCTGCCCGCCCTCGGACTGCTCTTCGAGAACTTCTGGGCCGCGGTCATCGGTCTCACGTTCACCGCCGCCGCCTACTCGTCGGAGATGATCCGCTCGGGCATCCAGTCGGTGCCGGCCGGCCAGCGCGAGGCGTCGGCAGCGCTCGGACTGTCGCGCACGACGACCTTCCTGCGGGTCGTGCTTCCGCAGGGCATGCGCGCGTCCATCCCGGCACTGATGGGCCTGGCCATCATGTCGTTCCAGGGCACGTCGCTCGCGTACTCGATCTCGGTCAACGAGTTGATGAGCCAGGCCTACCAGGTGAGCACCATCACCTTCCAGTACCTGTGGGTGTATGCCCTCACCGGTCTCATCTACGCGGCGATCGCCGTGCCCGCGACCTGGCTGTCGGTCTGGGTCGAGCGCCGCCTGAACCGGGGGTACGCGTGAAGACGCTGGTCTGGCTCGAAGCCACTGTCGGCGACGGCGCGCTGGACGAGTTGTGGCGCTTCCTCGCCGACTACGTCGACGCCCTCGCGGCCGGGCGAGTGCGCACCCGCCTCATGCACGCCGGTGTGGACGCCGGCGGCATCCGCACCGCGCCCAATCGTCTGCTCAGCGACGCCGTCGTTCTCGCTCGCGCCGTGGAGGAGGAGAGCGCCGGCGACATGGACGCGATCGTCATCGGATGCTGGGGTGCGCCGACGCCGTCGGTTCGCGCGGCCGTGTCGGTGCCGGTCACCGGCCTCGCCGAGGCGAGCGTGCGGGCGCTCTCCACCCTCAGTCGCCGCGCGGCCGTCGTCACCGTCGCCGAGAGCCTGACCCCGGTGTTCGCCGACGAGATCCGCGAGCTCGGGGGCGCTCCCGCTTTCCTTGCGCGCCCGGTGCGCGCTTACGCGCCGGATTCCACGCACCGTGACGTGGTGCGCGCCGCCACCGACCCCACCGATCTCATCGGACGCTTCGACGCCGTCGCGCGCCGCGCCGTCGATGACGGCGCGGACGCCGTCGTGGTCGGCTGCGGATATCTCGGCGCGATCTTCGCCGCGCACGGCTACACCTGCGTGGGCGGTGCGAGCGACGTCCCCGTCATCGACCCGAACCGGCTCGCTCTCGAACACGTGCTGCAGCTGCAGCGGCTCGCCGATGCCGGCGTCACCCCCACCGCGCGCGGCTATGTGCGTCCGACCGAACCCCGGAACCACGCCCTTCGAACGGTGGCACGGAGCCTGCTCGGCACCGATGCGACATCCCCCTCCCAGGAAGGAACACCCGAATGACCCGATACTGCGTGATCGGCGCCGGAGCGGCCGGTATGTCGGCCGTCGTCCAGCTCACCCGTGCTGGATACGACGTCGACTGCTTCGAGAAGTCCGAGCGTGTCGGTGGACATTGGAACACCGACTACGACGCGCTCCACCTCATCACCTCGCGCGACATGACCGGGTTCGAGGGCTTCCCCATGCCGGCGGACTATCCCCACTTCCCACGGCGTGATCAGGTGCGCGACTACCTCGGCGCCTATGCGAGCGCGCACGGCCTGTACGAGAAGGTGGTCTTCGGCGTCGCCGTCGTGGCGGTCGAGCCCCGCCCGGCGGACGGACCCGTGGGATCGGCGGGGTGGCGCGTCACGCTCTCCACCGGAGAGAGCCGCGACTACGACGGCGTCTTCGTCGCGAACGGGCATCTGTGGGACCAGAAGGTGCCCGCGATCAGCCGTGACTTCTCCGGCACGCAGGTGCACTCGGGGTCGTACCGCAACACCTCCGACATCACCGGCACCCGCGTTCTCGTCGTCGGTGCCGGCAACTCCGGGTGACTCTAGAGGATCCCCGGGACCGAGCT
>NZ_BADB01000492.1:0-1294 GCF_000333415.1 Microbacterium sp. B24
AACCGTACTGGCTCACCGCCTGCGACAGCAGCGACTCCTGCTGCGCGGGCGAGCGCCAACCGCTCGTGACGAAGAAGCTGACGCCGTCGGCGTAGGCCTGGGTGCTCGCGCGCTGGAGGGCGTCGAGGAGTGCGGGATCCATCCGCGAGATGCCCGGGTACTGCGTGTCGAACTGGGTCACCCCCCAGGGCAGGTAGCCGTCGGCGACGGACGTCGCCGCATCGGTGGGGGCATCCGTCTCGCCGAGGCTCGGCGCAGACGACGACGTCGACGAGTCCGACATCGACCCGCGGGACTCGGCGGGTGGCAGGTGCGTCAGCGGGTCTCCGAGCAGCAGCATCAGCACCGTGGCGGTGACCAACACGAGAGCTGCGGTCATCCCGGCGGCGAGAAGCCATCGCCGGCGGAGGTGGTGGGCAGAGGGGGCCGCGGGCGGAGTGGAGAGGTGAAGTGCCATGCGGGCGAGTCAAACGCGGAGGCCGTTGCGGGAGCGTCGCCGAAATCCGATACGCCGACGATATGCGTGGCCTCTTAGCATCGAAGAATGCGCGTGCTGGTCCTGGAGGACGAACCCCTGCTGGCCGATGCGATCCGTGACGGGCTGCGCCTGGAAGCGATCGCGGCCGACCTCGCGGGCGACGGCGATACCGCGCTGGAGTTGCTGTCCTACACCGACTACGACGTCGCCGTGCTCGATCGCGATGTTCCGGGGACATCGGGAGATGCGGTCGCGGCGTCGATCGTGCAGGGCGGCACGGGGGTGCCGATCCTCATGCTGACCGCCGCCGACCGCCTCGACGACAAGGCGTCGGGATTCGAGCTGGGCGCCGATGACTACCTCACCAAGCCGTTCGCGATGCGCGAGCTCGTTCTGCGGCTGCGCGCCCTCGAGCGTCGTCGCCGACGGGTGCGCCCACCCGTGCGCGAACTCGCCGGCATCCGCCTCGACCCCTTCCGTCGTGAGGTGTACCGCGACGGTCGCTATGTCGCGCTCACTCGCAAGCAGTTCGCCGTCCTGGAGGTGCTGCTCGAAGCGGGCGGCGGCGTCGTCAGCGCCGAGGAACTGCTCGCACGCGCCTGGGACGAGAACGCCGATCCTTTCACCAACGCGGTCCGCATCACGGTGTCCGGTCTGCGTCAACGGCTCGGTGGTCCCGCCGTGATCGCGACGGTCTCCGGCGTCGGCTATCGCGTCGAGGTGCCNGGCGTCGACCCTNAGGCGGAGGGGAAGTGAGTGCGACACCCTCGTCGTCTCCCGGTGCGCGCCGGCGTGCCCCGGGGCTGACCTTCCGGG
>NZ_BADB01000491.1:0-2959 GCF_000333415.1 Microbacterium sp. B24
AACGTTGGTCGCGAGGAAGACAGGCCGGCGTCGAGTCGTCCGAGATCGGTCTTGCCGTCGACGTAGTTGTAGCCGCGGCGCAGGATCCGGATGCCCTTGTTGAGGTCGGGGTGCGCGAGGCGCACGTGGCTGCGCGTGTCGATGGCCGGTTTGCCGGTCGCGCCGACGGCGGAGAAGTCCGGGGCCGTCTGCTCCTGTCCGCCGGACAGCGGTGCACCGTGCGCCTTGTCGCGTCCCGTGATGCGCTCCTGCTCGCTCAGACGCACGCGATCCCACGTCTCGATGAGCATCGCGATCTTGCGCGCCACGAGATAGGAGCCGCCCACGAGCCAGGCCGGTTCGTCGCCGTCGCCGACCCAGACGTGCTGATCCAGCGCCGCCTGGTCGTCGGCGAGGATGTTGGCCGTGCCGTCCTTGAACCCGAAGAGGTTGCGGGGCGTGGCCTGATCGGCGGTCGTCTTCGACGTCTTTCCGAAGCCGAGCTGCGACCAGCGCAGCCGTGCTCGGCCGAAGGCGATGCGGCTCAGATTGCGGATCGCGTGCACGGCGACCTGCGGGTCGTCGGCGCAGGCTTGGATGCACAGGTCGCCGCCGGTGTGATCGGGCTCCAGGTCGTCGCCGAGAAACGCCGGCAACGCGGTGAGCAGGGCGGGCCGACGGTCGGCGAGTCCGTAGCGGTCGGTGCCGTCGACGGCCGTGAACAGGGTCGGTCCGACGCCGAACGTGATCGTCAGCCCGTTCGCGGCAAGGCCCAGCGCCTCACCGGTGTCGTCCGGCGGCGCCTCCGGCGAGCCTCCCACCGCGCCGCTGGCCGACACATCGAGGCCCTGGGTCATCCGCGCCGCCGCGTAGGACCAGTCCTGGAGAAGCTCGATCAGATCCTCGCGGGTGGTCCCCGCCATCATGTCGAACGACGCGAAATGCAGATGGTCCTGCACGGGCGTCGTGATCCCGGCCTGGTGCGCGCCGTAGAACGCGTAGGGCGACGCCGCGCCGGCGGCGCCGCGCGTGCGGCCGACGGCGACGCCGGCCGCCGCTCCGGCTCCGGCGCCGACGGCGAGCCCGGCCGCACCGACACCGGCCGCGAGGCCCAGCAGGCCCCGTCGGCTGAGACCGGCGCGCGGCGCGGGCTCGAGGCGGTCGCCGCCCGCGAGAGGTCCGTCGGTGCTCACTGCAGGATGGTGGACGTCAGCTTGGACAGCGGCTCGGCCAGCGCGTTGATCAGGTCGGTGAGCTCGCGCTTGTCGGCCTCGCTGAGCTGCCGGTAGTTCACGAAACCGGCGCTCAGCGAGCCGTGGCGCGCGAGAGCGGCCTCAAGGGCGGCGTAGCCGCTGTCGATCCGACCGGCGAGCTCCGTTCCGGTCGCGCCGGAGGAGACGGCGAAGTCCTTGACGAGCGAGAACGCCATCTTCGATCCCTCGACATTGGCCGCGAAATCGTACAGGTCGGTGCCGCTCCACCAGTCCTCTTCGCCGCTGATCTTGCCCGTGGCCACTTCGTCCAGCAGAGAGATCGCGCCGTTGGAGATGCCGCCGATGCCCTGCGCGTCGAGCGCCTTCTGGAACTCATCGCCGTGCACGTACGCGTTGAGCTCGCCCACGTCGGCGATCAGCTTCGCCCCGGAGGTCGCGCGCTCGGCGGGCGTCGAGGGCGCCCAGTCCTTCCACGCCGGGGTTGACCCGTCGGAGTTGAGGGCATCCTGCGCCGGAACCCAGAGGTCCTTCTCGATGCGGTGGAAGCCCGTCCAGTCGAGTCCCTCCGCGACGGCATCCACCTCGCGGTAATCGATGCGGGGGTCGAGATCGCCCAGCGACTCCGCCACGGGTTCGATGCGCTCGTAGAACGCACGCGTGGTGGGGAAGAGGCTCCGCGCCTTCTCATCGTCGCCGGCCTCGTAGGCGCTCACGAAGGCCGCCACGGCCGGGACGAGCTGTTCGACCTGATCCTTGACGAACGACGCGTACAGATCGACGGCCTTCTGTTTCTGCGCGGCGTCGTCGCCCGTGGCCGTGACGGCGTCGCCCGTGACCGTGAAGGCGGTGCGTCCGATGCCCTCACCGACCATGCCGGGCTTGCACAGGGTGACGTAGTCACCGGGCTGGGCGACGACGGTGAGGGTGCGTGAGGCGCCGGGGGCGATGTTCTCGACCTCGCCGACGATGCGCAGACCGTCGGAGGCGAGGAGATAGAACTCCGTCACCTGCGAGCTGGCGTTGGTCACCGCGAACGCGAGCGTGCCGCTGGTGGCGGTCGCGGTCGACACCGTGCACGCCGTGTCGGTGGAGGTGACGGTCAGGGCGTCGGACGCGGCGACGTCGGTCTTGGCGACGCAGCCGGCCAGCACGAGGGCGGTCGCGCCGAGCGCGGCGACGGCTCCCCAGGTGCGTGTGCGGGTCATGATGCTCCTTGGTGGTGGGAGAGGTCCGCGTGGTGCGGAACCGACGTGAGGGGTGCGGATGCCGAGGCCCGGGCGGGCCGGCGACCGAGTCCCCGGACGAAGAGGGTGCCGACGACGGCCATGTACAGGGCCCAGGCGATGACCTGCAGCCACGACATCTGCGGCATGAAGCCGACGGTGGCCTGCAGGATCGCGGCCAGGGGGCTTCCCGGCGGGATGGCGGTCGAGAGGTCGAAAGCCCAGCCGAAGGGGAAGCCGGCCGCGCCGACGGCGACCGTACCGCCGACGAGTGGCGCCAGGGCGGAGAACGGACCGGGAAGGGCGCCGGCCTCTTGCAGATCGTGGATCGCGTACGCCAGCACCCCGGCGGCGACGATCACGAGGAATCCGCCGGTCCAGCCGAAGAAGACGCGGAGGTCGAGTCGCACCATTCCCCGGGCGAGGAGCCCGCCGAGCACGACGGCGGCGGCGAGGCCGAGCAGTGCGCCCAGAAGAGCCGACGGCGTGTCGCCGAAGGACTGCACCATCGACCACAGCAGGAGGGTCGTCTCGATGCCTTCG
>NZ_BADB01000490.1:0-1039 GCF_000333415.1 Microbacterium sp. B24
ACCCGGGGATCCTCTAGAGTCGTCGCCGCCGAGGACCTCGCCTGGATCCTCGAGCTGACGCGCGAGCGGCAGCAGCGCCAGGCGGCGGGGGTGCACCGTGCGTTCGGCATCGAGGCCGACGACATCGCGCGCGCCGAGCGGGCCGTCGGGGCCGCGCTCTCGGGCGGCAACCGCCTGACGCGAAACGAGGCGGCGACGGTCATCGCCGCCGCCGGTGCGGATGTCGCGGGCTCCCGCGGAGGTCACCTGATCTCGGCCCTCGCCGTTCGCGGGGGTGTCGTCTTCGGCCCGGTCGTGCCGCGCGACGGCGCGCCCACGCGGGAGCAGTACCTCGTCGCCGCCGACGACTGGCTGCCGGATGCCGCGGCTCCCACCGAGCCCTGGGGCGAGCTGTTCGTCCGGTATCTCGCCGGGCACGCACCGGCCACCCTCGACGACTTCCGCTGGTGGGCCGGCGTTCCCGTCGGTATCGCCCGGTCCGCGCGGGAAGCCGCCGGCGATCGGGTCACGGCGCTCGACGAGGGCCTTTTCCTCGGCGCCGACGCGCCAGCCGGAGACACTGCCGAGGCAGTCTCCGGAGTGCTCGCGCTGCCGCCCTTCGACGAGTACTACCTCTCGTACGCGGACCGCTCCCGAGTCTGTCCGCCGGAGCACCTCGCAACGATCGGTCCGACCCTCAACGGCCTGGTGCGTCCCGTGCTCATCGCCGGGGGAGAGGTGTTCGGTACCTGGCGCCACTCGACGGCCGTCGGCAGACACCATCTGCTACCGATGTCCGACCCCTTCGGTGCCGCGGTCGACGCGGCATCCGTGGAGGCCGCCCTCGGGCGCGTCGCCCGGTTCTTGCGCGTGTAGCGCTGCGCCGCCTCAGGCGAACAGACCCGCCCCGACGTACGAGCCCTCCTCGGCTCCCGGGGGAATGGCCCACAACCCCGAGCCGATGTGGCGGATGTACTCGCTCAGCAAATCCCTCAACAGTGCACGCTGCAGGGCGATGAACTGCCGCGGGAAACCGTTGGTACGCAAGAAAGAACAGGCC
>NZ_BADB01000489.1:0-1268 GCF_000333415.1 Microbacterium sp. B24
GGCAGTTTCGGCGAGTTCATGCTCGTCGACGAGAAGTACGCCGCGCGGATTCCCGACGGAGCCGACCCGGTCGAGGTCGCTCCGATCCTCTGCGCCGGGGTCACCGTGTACAAGGGGCTGAAGATGACCGGCGTGCGACCGGGCGAGTGGGTGACGATCTCCGGCATCGGCGGACTCGGCCACATCGCGGTGCAGTACGCGCGGGCCATGAGCATGCGCGTGGCCGCCGTCGATGTCGACGACGCCAAGCTGGAACTGGCTCGTCGCCACGGCGCGGAGGTGACGGTCAACGCCAGGGACGCGGATCCCGGCGTCGCGATCCAACAGCACACGGGCGGAACGCACGGCGTCCTGGTCACCGCGGTGCATCCCCGGGCCTTCGACCAGGCACTCAGCGTCGTGCGGCGGGGAGCCACCATCGTCTTCAACGGTCTGCCGCCCGGGACCTTCGACGCCGACATCTTCGACATCGTCCTGCGCGCGATCACGATCCGCGGATCGATCGTCGGCACGCGCCAGGACATGATCGAAGCGCTCGACTTCTATGCCCGCGGTCAGATCCACCCCACCGTGCACGTGGAGAGCCTCGAGGACGTCAACGACATCTTCGAGCGGATGGAGAAGGGCCAGATCGACGGTCGGATCGTCATGCGCTACTGACCCGGGCACGACGGCCGGCGGGGAGCGAACGCAGCAGGTTCGCTCCCCGCCGTGCGCCGGGGTCCGCAACGCGCTCCCCCGGCGCGCCTGCCGATGCCGGGTGGCCTCGACGCGCACAGTTGAGTGGTGGCCCTCGACTTCACCGCGATCGACTTCGAAACCGCGAACTCGTCGAGCGCCTCGGCGTGCGCGGTCGGTCTCACTCGTGTGCGCGATGGTCGTGTCGTGGAGACGGCGGGCTGGCTCATCAAGCCCCCGGCCGGTCACGACCGCTTCTTCGAGCTGAACATCGGCATCCACGGCATCCGCCCGGAGGACGTCGTGGATGCTCCGACGTGGAACGACCAGCTCTCGGCCCTCGACCGGTTCGTGGGCGACGACGTCGTCGTGGCCCACAACGCCGGATTCAACATGAGCGTCCTGCGGCGCGCGTGCGAGGCGACTGATGCCGCGTGCCCGTCGTACCGCTACCTGTGCAGTCCTCAGGTCGCCCGCAAGACCTACGACCTCTCGTCGTATCGACTGCCGTCGGTGGCCGCTGCCGCGGGATTCCTCGACTTCGCTCACCACGACGCCGCGTCCGACGCGCTCGCCTGCGCGCACATAAT
>NZ_BADB01000488.1:0-1117 GCF_000333415.1 Microbacterium sp. B24
GCCCCCGGCACCCTCGTACGTCTGCGGCTGGATGCGGCGTCCGTTGACGAGGGAACCGTCCGGTTCAGCGTCGTCTGACGGCCTCCGCCCGAGACGGATGCGCGACGGGCGTCTCGTCCCACCTGCGATATATTGCATATCGTGCCGCTCGCTGCCGTCCCCGTGCCCCGCGCCCTTCTTCGCGACGACGTGCACGCGCGCCTGCAGGAGGCGATCGTCGACGGCAGCCTCGCCCCCGGTGAGCAACTGCGCGACGCAGAACTGGCCGAGCGACTCGGCGTCAGTCGCACGCCCGTGCGAGAGGCGCTGCTCGAACTCGCTCAGGCCGGGCTCGTGCAGGCGACACCCGGGCGCTCCACCGTCGTCGCCCCGATCGACCGCGGCGCCCTCCGCGACGCGCAGGCCGTCGTTGGCGCCCTGCATGCCCTTGCCGTCCGCACGGCGACACCGCGCATGACGGCCCGCGACCTCGATGCGATGCGCGCGGCGAACGCGGCGTTTCGTGCCGCGCTGAGCGCCGGCGACCTCGACGGCGCCCTCGAGGCGGATGCGCGCTTTCACCGCGTCGCCCTCGACGTGTGCGCGAATGCGGCAGCCGCGGCCGTCATCGCCCGCTATGAGCCGGTCCTGCGCCGCGTGGAGCGGCTGAGGTTCGCCTCCGACGAAGCGGCCGCCTCCGCTGAGCGGCATGACCGCCTGGTGGCGCTGTGCGAGGCGGGCGACGCCGACGGCGCCGCCCGCCTCGCCGAAAGCACGTGGCAATCCCTCATCATCTCGCCCGCTCCGACCGAACAGGACCCCGCATGAAGCTCCACGAGTTCCCGCGCCACCCGCTCACCTTCGGCCCCAGCCCGTTGCAGCACCTGGCGCGGCTCAGCGACCACCTCGGGGGCGCGCAGATCTGGGCGAAACGCGAGGATGTGAACAGCGGCCTCGCGTTCGGCGGCAACAAGGTGCGCAAGCTCGAGTACATCGTCCCCGACATCCTCGCCTCCGGCGCCGACACGATCGTGTCGATCGGCGGCTACCAGTCCAACCACACGCGCCAGGTCGCGGCCGTCGCGGCGCACCTCGGGCTGAAAGCGCGACTCATCCAGGAGAAGTGGGTTCCGTGGGA
>NZ_BADB01000487.1:0-1437 GCF_000333415.1 Microbacterium sp. B24
CGTAGCGAAGGCGTGTTCGTCGGTGATGACGCGCGCGTGCGGTTGGCCCAGGCGTCTCGATCGGGTGGGCGATCCGGTCGGGCTGTCGCAACGTCGTGAACACGACCGCCGTCACGACGACGGCAACCAGAGCGGCGGCGGCGACGCCAGCCACGATGCGCGACCGCCGCGCACGTGCTGCCCGCAGGCGACCGACGCCGGTGACCACACTTTCGCGAAGCTCGGCGTGCTCCCGCGGGGTGAGTTCTTCGTTCAGGTCCACGATGCCTCCAGTGCCGCCATCCCGTCCCGCAGTCGGCCTTTCGCGCGAGACAGCCTCGATTTGACGGTGCCGACGGGGATGCCGAGCGCATCCGCCGCCTCACGCTCCGAGTAGCCCTCCAGCACCACGAGAACCACGACGCTGCGCTCCACATCCGGGAGCTGTGTGAGCGAGGCGAGCAGGCCGCTCTCGTCCGGCGCCACGGGTGGACCGACAGCCGCCGCCGCGGGCGTCCGCGACAGCAAGGCACGGTAGCGCCGACGAGATCGCTCCACATTTCGGGAGGCGTTGACGACAGTGGTCAACAGCCAGGGCAGCGGAGAGCCATCGACGAGACGCACCGCGGCCTTCTTCCGCCATGCCTCGAGAAATGCGATCGCCACGGCATCCTTGGCGTCCTCCCGATCAGCGAGCAGACGACACGCCTGACGGAAGAGACGGGCCTCGTGGAGATCGAACAGGTCGCGCATAGCCGCATCGTCACCGGCGCATAGCCTTCGCCATGCGTCCGCATCGTCATTGCTCACACTCTGTAGTGTCCAGCATGGGCCAAAAGGTTCGCGCCGCTGTCCACCTACACTGGGCGCGTGGCTCAGCGTCGCTCCAGACTCATCGGCAGTTCCATCGGTGGTCAGCTCGCTGCGTCACTGCGGGCCCTGCGCCAGGCCCTCGATCTCCCGGAGGGCTACCCCGCCGATGCTCAGGCCGAGGCCGAGCGTGCCGCCGGCTCCGTGCCGGTCGCGCCCTCGACCCCCGGCCTCGCCGATCTCCGCGATATCGCCTTCCTCACGATCGACCCGGCCGGATCGACCGACCTCGACCAGGCGCTGCACCTGGAGCGCACCTCGACGGGCGCCGTCCTGCACTACGCGATCGCGGACGTTCCTGCGTTCGTGGCACCCGACGGCGCGCTGGATGCCGAGACCCGCCGTCGCGGGCAGACGCTGTACGCGCCGGACGGACGGATCCCCCTGCACCCGGCGGTGATCAGCGAGGACCACGCGTCCCTGCTGCCGGGCGTGGACCGACGCGCGTACGTGTGGCGGTTCGTGCTGGACGAGGGCGCCCGCCCGACGGAGACGACCATCACCCGCGCGATCGTGCGGTCGCGGCGCCAGTGGTCCTACTCCGAGGCACAAGAGGCGATCGACGCCGGGACTGCCCCCGCCACCCTC